>DATFGC010000296.1:0-2868 GCA_035249765.1 Gemmatimonadales bacterium
TCCACTTCGCCGCTCACCGTCCCCATCAGGCGGTCGAGCCGAGGCTCGGAAAGGGTCACCGTTCGGCGTGCCCGCACCTGGCTCACCAGCCGATAGCGGCCATCGGAACCGGTACGGGTCGCGTAGGGAGTCCTCGCGAGCTGAACGGTGACTCCGGCGAGCGGCGCCATGCGGAGGCTGTCGAACACCAGCCCGGTGACGACCGACGGTTGCGCCAGGGCCGCCGAAGGGGCGAACATCGCGACTGCGATCAGGATCGCGGCGGGATTGCTTCGGGGCCTCCGGCCCCTCGCAATGACCCCGAGTGGCTTCCGGCCCCTCGCAATGACTCCCCTCACCGGAGCGATTCCAGCACCTGTGCCGCGTGACCCTTGGGTTTCACTCGCTCGAACACCTTTTTGATCCGCCCGTCCGGACCGATCACGAAAGTGGTGCGCAGGATGCCCTGGAACTTGCGCCCGTACATCGAGCGCTCTCCCCAGGCGCCGTAGCGCTCCGCCACCTGGTGGTCCGGGTCGGCCAGGAGAGGGAAGGGCAGCCAGAATTTGCTCTTGAACTTCCGGTGCGAGGCAACGGTATCGGGCGAGACGCCGAGCACCATCGCGCCGGTTTTCTTCACCTCGTCCCAGGCATCCCGGAATTCGCAGGCTTCGGTGGTGCAGCCGGGCGTGTCGTCACGGGGATAGAAATACAGCACCACGGGTTTGCCGCGGAGCTGGGCGAGCGAGACGGTTTCGCCCGAGTCGGACTCCAGGCTGAAATCGGGCGCCTCGGCGCCCTCCGAGAGCGGGGTCATGGCATGAATCCCTTCGGTGCGGTCCTGTATGGACGCGGGATCATCCGGCTTCGCGGAAACGGACCTCGCGCCCCGGAAGATACTGCGCCAGACACCGGAGGTCGGCGCGGAGCACCACGGCAATCTTGGGATAACCTCCCACGGTGGGCCCGTCCGGCATCAGCACGATCGGCACCCCTCCGTCGGGAATCTGGATCGCTCCGGGGCAGGCCGCCTCCGACGGCAGGGTCGCGGTCCGGCTGGGCACGATAGCGGGTCCTTCCAGGCGGAATCCCATCCGGTCCGATGACGCCGAAATCCGGAACCGGCTCTCCAGCAGGACGCGGCGCGCGGGTTCGTCGAACCGGTCCCACTGAGGGCCCCGGGTGACCCGGATCGGCATCTCCGCGGCACCGGCATCTGGCACAGCCCGGGGATGGACCAGGCCGCCCAACCTGGTGTGCAGCGCCGGGCCGACCGGAAGGAGGTCGCCCGCCTTGAGCCGGCGTCCCTCGAATCCGCCGAAGCCTCCGGGGAGATAGGTCGAGCGGCTCCCCATGATCTCCGGCACAGCGATGCCGCCCCGCACCGCCACATAGAGAAAGCGGTGCTCCGGATCAGGGGTGATCGCCACCCTTGCCCCGGGCTCGAGACTCCACACCGGATGCGCCATGTCGGCCGGCTCATCGTTCAGCAGCACCTGGCCGGCGCCGAGCACGGTCAGCTCGCAGGCGAAGCCGGCCCGCAGGACACCGGGACCTAGCGCCCATTCGATCCCGGCGGCGCCGGGAAGATTTCCCACCAGAGTATTGGCCCGTCCCAAGAGGAGCGGGTCCATGGCACCGCCCTGGGGGAGACCGATGGCGCGGCCGGTGAGCCAGCCCATGTCCTGCACCGTGGCGAAGGGCGGCGCCTTCTCGACCAGGATCATGGCATCGGCTCGAAGCGGACCCGGTCACCGGCCCTGAGCAGCGCGGGCGGCTCCCGGGCGGGATCGAACATCGCCATCGTAGTGGCGCCGATCAGGTGCCAGCCTCCCGGAGTGGCCAGGGGATACACCGCGGTCTGGGCCCCCGCGATCGCCACCGAGCCGGCCGGCACTCGTGTCCTGGGCGTAGCCCGCCGAGGCAGCACCAGCGAGGGGTCGAGGTCTCCCAGGTATCCGAAGCCGGGCACGAAGCCCAGGAGGTACACCAGGTATTCCCTGCCGGAGTGCCGCTCGACGACCTGCTCGGGGGTGAGGCCGGTCTCGGTGGCGACGAAGGCGAGGTCGGGGCCGGTGTAGCGGACCGGGATGGTGTGGAGTTGGGGCTCGGCCCCTTCCCCTTCGCTCCGCTCAGGGTCAGGGTGACGACCTCCCGCCCCTTCGCTTCGCTCGGGGTGACACAAGGCCACCAGCCGGCGGCGGATCTCCTCGGCGTCGCCCTCGAAGAACACCGTGACGGTGGCGTAAGCGGGGACGATCTCGACCAGGCCGGGAATCTTCGCACCGGCGATCCGACCCGCCAGCGCGGTCACCCGCTGATGGAGCAGCCGGTCCACCGTCTCCCCCAGCACCACGGTCCAGGCCTGCTCCCCCAGCGGGACGATGGTCGCGCCGAAGCCGCTCACTTCACGAAGGCCGCCAGCGAAATGCCCTCCTGGTCGAACCGCTGCCGGACCGCGCGCACCACCGCCACCGCCTTGGGGCCGTCGCCGTGCACGCAGAGGGAATCGGCCCGCACGATGCAGCGGGTGCCGTCGATGGCCACCACGTAGCGGTCCTGCACCATCCGGAGCGCGCGCTCGGCAATCGTCTCCGCGTCGTCGAGCACCGCGCCCGGCAGGTTCCGGGGCACCAGCCGGCCGTCGGGCTGATAGGCCCGGTCCACGAATGCCTCCCGGGCCACGTCGAGCCCGGTGGCGTTGGCGGCCTGGAGCATCGCGCTGCCTTCGGGGCCCAGCACCACCAGCTCCTGATCGAGCTGCCGCAGGGCGAACGCCACCGCCTTGGCCACCTCCTTGTCGTCCGCCGCCCGGTGATAGAGCGCCCCGTGCAGCTTCACGTAGCGCACCCGGGTGCCCGCGGTCCGGCAGAAAGCATCGAGCGCGCC
>DATFGC010000297.1:0-3265 GCA_035249765.1 Gemmatimonadales bacterium
GCTCTGCTCGGGCGAGCCGCTCGACGGCCGCGAGGGCTCAGGAAGAGACCCCTGCGCGGCGCTCCAGTGCCGCACGCGCCTCGAGCCCGGAGCCACCGCTGAATGGACCTTCCTGCTGGGGCAGGGAGTGGACGGAGCCCAGGCCACCGCGCTCTGGAACCGATTCAGGGCTGCCCACGCCGCCGAGTCGTGCCTCGAGGAGGTGCGCGGCTTCTGGCGCGATCTGCTCTCGGGGATACAGGTCTCGACGCCCTCGGCGGCGCTGGACCTGATGGTGAACGGCTGGCTTCCCTATCAGAACCTGAGCTGTCGCATCTGGGCCCGATCCGCCTTCTATCAGTCGGGCGGCGCCTTCGGGTACCGGGATCAGCTCCAGGATGCCGGTGCGCTGGTATATCAGCGCCCCGATCTCACCCGGCAGCAGATCCTGCTTCACGCCGGGCAGCAGTTCGTCGAAGGGGACGTGCTGCACTGGTGGCACCCTCCGGTGGGCCGCGGCATCCGCACCCGGTTTGCCGACGATCTGCTCTGGCTTCCCTTCGTCACCGAGGGCTACCTCGCCACCACCGGGGATCATGCCATCCTCGCCGAGCCGGCGGGATTTCTGTGGGGGCCGCTACTGGAAGCAGGCGAGGACGAACGCTTCCTGGAGCCTGAGCACGCGGGAGTCGCCGGCGACGTCTATGAGCACTGCTGCCGCGCGATCGATCGATCGCTGGCGGTGGGCCGGCATGGGCTGCCGCTCATGGGGAGCGGTGACTGGAACGACGGAATGAACCGGGTGGGCCGGCTGGGGCAGGGTGAGAGCGTGTGGCTGGGCTTCTTTCTCTTCGCCATTCTCCGGAAATTCCTGCCGATCTGCGAGACCCGGCAGGACCACGCGCGAGTTGCCGCCTACGAGCGGGCGGTGGCGGCACTCGGGACCGCGCTCAACCAGGGGGGGTGGGACGGCGGGTGGTACCGCCGGGCGTACTACGACGACGGCACGCCGCTGGGATCCGCCGGGAGTGACGAGTGCCGGATCGATGCCATCGCGCAGGCCTGGTCGGTGTTGTCGGGTGCCGCGCCGTCCGACCGGGCCGCCGTGGCACTCGACGCGATGGAACGGTTTCTGGTGGACGAACCCGCCCGCCTGATCCGGCTCCTGACGCCACCGTTCGACCGGACTCCTCACGACCCCGGGTACATCAAAGGGTACATTCCAGGGGTCAGGGAAAATGGCGGCCAGTACACCCACGCGGCGCTCTGGGCGGTTCGGGCACTCGCCGAAGCCGGTCGGAGCGATCGGGCGGCGGGGCTGCTCGAGCTCCTCAACCCGGTTTGTCATGGCGACGCGAGCCCCGGAGTCAGCGTCTACCAGGCCGAGCCGTATGTCGTCGCGGCCGACGTCTACGGGGTCGAGCCTCACCTGGGTCGGGCGGGATGGACCTGGTACACCGGCTCGGCGGGGTGGATGTTCCGGGTCACCCTGGAGTCGATTCTCGGGATGACGCTTCGGCAGGGGAAGACTCTGGTGCTCTGTCCCTGTATTCCAGCGGAATGGCCGGGGTTCTCGCTCGAATATCGGCCGCCCGGCACCGAAGGGCGCTACCACATCGTCGTCCGGCGCACGGGAGGACCCACCAGGGCTCGAACCGATGGTCTGGTCACCCGGGTGGAGCAGGGCGCGGTGCTGGTAGAGCTCGGATCCGATGCAGGAGACCACCGGGTAGAGATCGAGCTGGGGCCGGACGCGGGACCGCGCTACCGTCCTGCCGAAAGTGCCTCGCCATGAGTGGCGATGACATCCGCGTAGAACCGGGCGCTGGCCTTCGGGGTGCGCTGCTGGGTGGCGAAGTTCACATGGTAGAGGCCGAATCGGTGGGAGAAGCCCGCACTCCACTCGAAGTTGTCCAGCAGCGACCAGGCGAAATATCCCCGGAGGTCCACGCCCAGCCGGAGCGCCTCGCGCGCCGCCCGCAGATGGTCCTCGAGGTAGCGCACCCGAAGCGGATCGGGGAGCGGATCGGTCTCTGCCTCGGGCGGGTCCTCGAACGCGGCGCCGTTCTCCGTGATGTAGAGGGGAAGCGGGCCATACCGGTTGCTCACCCACACCAGGACCTCCGTCAGCGCCGCGGGATACACCTCCCAGTCCAGGGTGGTGTGCAGCGCTCCATCCTGGCGCACCTTGGAGGCCCGGAGCGGCAGCTCGTCGGGATCGCTCCGCATCACCCCGCGGGTGTAGTAATTGATGCCGAGGTAATCGAGCGGCTGGGAAATCAGCGCAAAGTCCGCCTCGGGGAAGACCGGCCAGGCCTCGCCAAAGATCGCCGGCATTTCCTCGGGATAGCGGCCCAGAAAGACCGGATCGAGGAACTGTCGATTCATGTAAGCATCCGCCCGGCGGGTGGCGGCGAGGTCCGCGGGACGGTCCGAGGCCGGATACTTGGGCTCCAGGTTCACCACCAGTCCCGCCTGCCGGCCGCCCTCGGCGCGAATCGCCTGGAGGCCCGCACCATGGGCCCGAAGCAGATTGTGGCTGGCGAGCGGCGCCTCCGCGGCGCGGGCATGTCCCGGGGCGTGGGTCCCGTGCAGATACCCCGCATCGCTCACGACCCAGGGCTCATTGATGGTGGCCCAGAGCGCGACCCGGTCGCCCAGTTTCCGGGTGACCAGCGCGGCATAATCGGCGAACCATCCGGCGATGTCGCGGTTGAGCCACCCTCCGAGGTCGTCCAGCGCAGCGGGGAGGTCCCAGTGGTAGAGCGTCACCGCCGGGGCGATCTTCCGCTCCAGCAGGCGGTCCACCAGCCGGTCATAGAACGCCAATCCGGGGTGATTGACCTGCCCCCGGCCGGAAGGCAGCACCCGGCTCCACCCGATGCTGAATCGGTACGCGGTGAGCCCCAGCTCCTCCATCAGCCCGATATCGCTCTCGTAACGGTGGTAATGATCGCAGGCGACATCCCCGGTGTCACCGGATTCGGTGGCTCCCGGCGTGTGGGTGAACCGGTGCCAGATGCTGGGTCCGGCCCCGTCGGCCAGGGGCTCGCCTTCGATCTGGTATGCGGAGGTGGCTGCTCCCCAGAGAAAGCCGGCAGGAAATCGGTGATCGAGCGCCATCTGCGAAGGGTGTTCCCATGGCAAGAGTAGAGCTGGCAGGGGTCCGGAAGATATACCAGGACCGGGGCGCGGTTCACGTGGCCGTCCACGGTATCGATCTCGAGGTCCGCGAGGGAGAGTTCCTGGTCCTCGTCGGCCCCTCCGGCTGTGGCAAGACGACCAC
>DATFGC010000298.1:0-2215 GCA_035249765.1 Gemmatimonadales bacterium
GATGTCCCCGCTCTGGTCGTGGAGAATGTCGAAGGTGAGGCCCAGCTCCTGGACGAACGACGCCACGTCCCGCGGGTCCCCGTCATCGATGCTCACCGCGATGATCCGGAGGCCGCGAGGCCCCAGCTCCCGGTAGAGCTGCTCCATCGCCGGCATTTCGGCCCGGCAGGGAATGCACCAGGTGGCCCAGATGTTCACCAGGGTCACCTTGCCCTCGCCGGCTTCGTGCAGCGAGACCGAATCCTGGGTGCCGAGCCGGACCGCGGTATAATCGGGCGCCCGCCGGCCCACCTCGATGCCCTCGATCTCGGGACCGAACGCCACCAGGGCCCCGGCGCCGAGCGCGAGCCCCAGCACGATGACACCGACCCATAGCCACTGCTTCGACTGTTTCGACATTGCTCTCCCCTTCAGACTGCCGTGACGCAGGCCTGGCGGAGCCGCGCAATCGCGGCGGCGGGATCGGATTCTCCGAACACCGCGGTGCCGGCCACGAAGGTGCCGGCTCCCGCCTCCCAGGCCTGGCGGATGGTCTCCACCGTAATGCCGCCGTCCACTTCGAGCACCGCCTCGCTTCCCCGGGCGTCCAGCAGGGCCCGGACTTTCCGGATCTTTCCGGTCGACGCTGGAATGTAACGCTGCCCGCCGTACCCGGGATTGACCGACATGACCAGCACGAGATCGAGGTCATCCATCACATCCTCGATCAGCGAAACCGGGGTCCCCGGGTTGAGCGCCAGCCCGGCGCGCATCCCGCGTTCCCGCACCCGGGCCAGCTGCCGCTGCACATGGATCGTGGCCTCGGGGTGGAAGGTGAACACGGCGGCCCCGGCGCCGGCGAAATCGTCGATGTACTTCTCGGGCTGCTCCACCATGAGGTGCACGTCGAGCGGCAGTGCGGTGAGTTTCTTGAGCGCCCGGATCAGGGGCGCCCCGAAGGTCAGGTTGGGCACGAAGCATCCGTCCATCACGTCCACGTGCACCCAGTCGGCGCCGCCGCGCTCGATCTCGGCGATCTGCTCCCGGAGGCGGCCCAGGTCGGCCGAAAGGGCGGAGGGTGCGATGCGAACGCTCACGAGAGCTCCCGGGTCGGAGTCAGTTGCTGATCACCAGGCTCACCCGTCCCTCGTGGGGCGCGAGGGTGCCGCCGGCGGGCCGCTGTTCCACCACGACACCGGGCTGTCCCCGTTTGTCCGAGCGGGTGGTGATGGTTCCGAGCCGGAGTCCCGCCGATTCCAGCCGCTCCCGCGCCTGCTCCTGGGGAAGGCCGACCAGGTCGGGAATCCGGATTTCGGCGGGTCCCCGGCTCACGATCAGATCGACCGCGCCGCCGGGAGCGCGGCTCGCGCCCCCGGCCGGACGGGTAGCTACGATCACGCCCGCTTCCGCCACATTCGCCACGGTGTCGATGTCTCCGATCCGGAGGCCCGCCGCTTCGAGGACCCGCCGGGCCTGGGGAAGCTCGAACGCCATCAGGTCGGGAACCGCCACCGGTCCCGGGCCCGAGCTCAGCGTAAGGGTCACCACCGAGCCCTCGGTCAGCTCGGTTTCGGGCGGAGGATCCTGCCAGAGAATGTGCCCGACCGGCACAACCGGATCGGCGCTCGGCTCGTCCAGCTTGGCCCGGAGCCCCTGAGTGGCGAGCTCCCGCTCGGCGGCCTCGAGGGGGAGTCCCAGCACCCGGGGGACCGCGTGGTCCCGGGGGATGATCGGCGCGGGATAGGCCACACAGGTGAGGAAATAGCCGAGCAGCGTCGCTCCGGTGAGGATGACGGCGATGCGCAAGCGGTCCCGGCCCTGCACCGTGACCGGCCAGAGCTTCCGCCAGGAGGGAAGCTTCTGCTCCGCCAATCAGTCCTCCCGCCGGAGCCGGGCGGCGTAGGCGCCGTCGGTACCGTGCCGGTGGGGCAGGAGCATGAGGTCGCCGGCCGGGGTGAGGAGCTCCGACGGGAGCGAGGCGCTGACTTCCCGGCGGAACCGCGGTTCCTCGGCGAGAAACGCGCTGATCTGCAACTCGTTCTCCTCGGGCTCCAGGGAGCAGGTCGCGAAGAATAACAGCCCGCCCGGGGCTACGACGGCGGCGAGGGTCCGGAGCAGCAGGCCTGCCTCGGCGGCGAGCGCGGCGAGGGCCTCCGGGGTCACCCGCCAGCGTGCATCGGGATGGCGGGAGAACGTGCCGGTCCCAAGGCAGGGAGCGTCCAGCAGCACGGCCGGC
>DATFGC010000299.1:0-3318 GCA_035249765.1 Gemmatimonadales bacterium
CCCTATCGCCCGGATCGAAATCGCCCCCCAGACGGCGGGGGTGCTGGTGGGCGGCTCGACCGAGCTGGTCGCCACCGCCTACGATGCCCAGGGCCAGCCCTTGCCGGACCGGATCCCTTTCTGGACCTCCAGCGCTCCTACGATCGCCGCGGTGACCAGCACCGGCATCGTCCTGGGCATGGCCGAGGGAGGGCCGGTGACCATTACGGCGACGGCGGAGGGCAAGGCGGGCACCGCGACCGTCACGGTGGCACCCCGCCCCGCCACCCAGCTCGGCTTCGTCCAGCAGCCCAGCGGGTCCATTGCGGGCAAGCCGATCAGCCCGGCGGTCAGGGTGGCGGTCCGCAATGACCAGGGCGGCACCGTGACCGCCGCGACGAACCAGGTGACCCTGGGGCTCGCGTCCAATCCGGCGGGGGCAACTCTGGGGGGCACCACCACAGTCGCAGCGGTCAACGGGATCGCCATCTTCACCGATCTCACCCTCGACAAGGCCGGCACGGGTTACACCCTGGTCGCCACCTCCGGAAGTCTTGCTTCCGCCACCAGCACCAGCTTCAGCAACGTGGCGGGCGCGGCCAGCCAGTTGACCTTTACTACCCCGCCGCCCGGATCGGCCACCAGCGGTCAGCCGCTGGCGCCCCAGCCGGTGCTTCAGCTCCGGGACGCCTTCGGCAACGCCGTAGGCCAGTCGGGCGTGGTCGTCTCCGCCGCGGTTGGCTCGGGCAACGGAACGCTCGGCGGAAACACCACCGCCACGACCAGCGCCGCGGGAACCGCGACCTTCGCGAATCTGTCGGTGACGGGAAGCGGGAGCGTCACGATCGACTTTACCGCCCCCGGGTTCAGCTCGGCGGCGTCGAGTACGATTGGGATCACCGCCCCCGGTGGGAGCACGCTGGCGATCGTGACCCAGCCGTCGGCCGTGGCGCAAAGCGGCACTCCCTTCGCGGTGCAGCCCGCGGTGGAGATCCGGGACGTCTCGGGGAACAAGGTGAGCACCGCCGGCGTGTCCATTACCGCAGCTCTGGCCACCGGCCCGGCAGGTGCCACGCTTACCGGCGGGACGGTGGCCCAGACTGCGGCCGGCGGAACGGCTACCTTCGCCGATCTGGGCATCACCGGCCCGGCGGGGAGCTACACGATCGGGTTCAGCAGTCCCGGCCTGAACCCGGTCACCTCGGCCACGATCGTGGTGGGTGGGCCGCCGCCGGGGCCCGCCACCCAGCTCAGCATCACCACCCAGCCGTCCAGCTCCGCCCCCAGCGGAACGGCCTTCGCCCAGCAACCGGTGCTTCAGCTGCGCGATGCCTCCGGCAATCCGGTTTCCCAGAGCGGGGTAACGGTAACCGTGGCGATCGCCAGCGGCGGCGGCACGCTTGGCGGCACCACCTCGGCGACCACCAACGCCTCGGGTGTGGCTGGGTTCACCGACCTTTCCATCACCGGCGCCGCGGGCGACCGGACGCTGTCCTTCAGCTCGGCGGGGCTCACCGGCGCAACTTCCGGGATCATCTCGATCACGGCCGGAGGCTCTTCACCGGCGACCCAGCTCTCGATCTCCACCCAGCCCTCCGCCACGGCGGCAAGCGGAACTCCGTTCGGTACCCAGCCCTCCGTTCAGCTCCGGGACGCGCAGGGCGCTGCGGTGAGCCAGAGTGGGGTTCCGATTACCGCGTCGGTCGCGAGCGGCCCGGCCACCCTGAGCGGAAACCTCACGGTGAACACCGACGCCAACGGAAGGGCGACCTTCAGCGGGCTCACCCTGAGCGGCACGGCCGGCGCGCACACCCTCCAGTTTACCTCGCCCGGTCTGACCGGAGTGGTGTCGGCCACCATCAACCTGGGCGCCGGGGCGGCGGCCAAGCTGGTCATTATCACCGAGCCGTCTTCCTCCGCCCGCTACAGACAGGATTTCAAAACTCAGCCGGTCGTCGGGATGGTGGACGCGTTCGACAACCCGGTGCCGAAGAGCGGGGTGACGGTGACCGCGACCCTGAACAGCGGGCTCGGCACGCTGCGGGGCGACCGCACCAGGAACACCAATTCGCAGGGCGTGGCGACGTTTGTGGATCTGAATATCAGCGGGTTGGGGACCTTCACCATCCAGTTCAGCGCGCCAGGAGTGACGTCGGTGGTGTCGGCGCCGATAACCGTGAGTCCATGAAAGGGGATGGGCAATGGGGAATGCGCAATGGGGAACGGGCAATCGGCAATAGGCAATGGGGACTGCCTATGCCCATTGCCCGCTGCCTATTGCCCGGTGTGCTGCCTCACATCCCCGGGGTAAACATGAGGTGCGCTTTCGGCGTCCCGGGGAACATGACCCAGGGCGCCTTGCCGAAGGGCCGCTCGGCCAGCCCGGTGCTCTTGCCGGTGGCGAACGGGATGTAAATGACGTAGAGGGTCTGCGGCTTGATGACCTCGTTCTTCGCCGCATCGTAGGATTCCCCGAACACCTGGGAGAGCGCTGCCGGGGCCTTGGGCATCTTGATCTTTCCCTCTTTCACTTCCTTGAAGCGCACCGTGTCCACCTGGCCGCCGGTGACCCCGCCGGCCCGGAGCTCCCGGCCCCGGGCCATGAACGCCTCCATGTCGTTATGGTAGCAGGAGGCGTGGAACTCCTTCTGCCTGGGATCGGTGGCCAGACAGGTCATCTCCCCGGTTCCCTTGCGCAGCATGGTCATCTTGCCGTCGGCGCCGTAGCCCAGCACTGTGGCGGTGGCCCGGAGGTCGGGCGGAAGCGGGAGCACCGCACCGGCGATCTGCTCGGCGGGCGGGGCAATCACCACTGCCGGCTGAGCGGCGGGCGCCTGGGCGCCAAGGGAAGCGGCTTGCAGCAGCAGCACGGGCACCACGGAAATCCGGATCATGGACAGCGTCCTGGTGAGTGGGGGTGGAGTCACAGGGCCTCGTAGGTGCAGCCGCGTTCCTGACAGATGCCGATCAGCATGGTGTGCGCCGGAACCACGATGACGCCGGGATTCAGGCCGGCCCGCAGCTCGGGATAGATCTCGGCGGCGGGGCGATTCACCGCGCCACCTATGCGTCCGGCGACATTGAGCAGTGCGTTGTTGCACTCCCAGAACAGGGTGCCGCGAGCCTGGAGCGGACGAACCTTTGCGGGGCTGCCTTCCATGAAGGGGTTCCGCTGGGCCGGCTTCCCGGTGGCAGGGTCGTTGACTTTCCAGAGCTCCCCGATCGGATACTTGGCATAGAGCGCATCGGACGCGTTGATCGGAAACGCCCGGCCGGCGATGCCGACCACCGCGTTGACCTCGGGGTGCTTGAGCCCGTACACATCCTGCCAGGCATCGA
>DATFGC010000300.1:0-4391 GCA_035249765.1 Gemmatimonadales bacterium
GGGGCCCGGCACGACATCTGGGCGGTCAACACCGACTTCGAGTATCACGAAGAACAGCGGCTGGAGCCCGCCCGGACCGGCCCCGCAGCGGTGGACCGGTGAACCCGCCCGCGCCCCTGCTGTCGGTGATCGTCCCGGCCCATCAGGGCGCCGGGTTGCTCCCGGTCACGCTGGGCGCCCTCACGGCCAGTGAATTTCCCAGGGACCGCTGGGAGCTCATCGTGGTGGACGATGCCAGCGCGGACGACACCGCGGCGGTGGCCTCCCGGTGGGCCGACCGGGTACTCACCCTGCCGGGCCGGCCCCACGGTCCCGGCTTCAGCCGCAACCGGGGCGCGGAGCAGAGCCGGGGAGAATGGCTGGTGTTCATCGACGCCGATGTCCGGGTCCACCCCGACACCCTCAGCCGTTTCGCCGCGGCGATCGCCGCCGAGCCGGGCATGGATGCCGTCTTCGGCGCGTACGATAAGGCGCCTCCTGCCCCGGGCTTCCTGTCGCAATACCGCAACCTGCTCCACCGCTACGTGCACCTCCAGAGCGCAGGCGAGACCGACACCTTCTGGGCCGGCTGCGGCGCGATCCGCCGCTCGGCCTTCTGTGCCGTCGGCGGCTTCCACGAAGCCCGCTATCCCCGGCCTCAGATCGAAGACATCGAGCTGGGCTACCGGCTGCGGGATCAGGGCTACCGCATTCAGATCAGACCCGAGATCCAGGGCGCCCATTTGAAGCGGTGGAGCGTTGGGGGCTCCTTCCGCACCGATCTGCTGGATCGCGGAATCCCCTGGGTCCGCCTGCTGCTGGAGCGGAACCGCCTGGCCAGGCCGGCCAATCTCAACCTCAAGCGGGGCGAGCCGCTCAAGGCGGGGCTGGTCGCGACCGGCCTGCTCGGGATCCTGTTCGCCGCGATGACCGGCCGCTGGCCGGTGCTGATCGGGGCGGGCGTCCTCCTGGCCGCCGTCGTCCTGTCGAACCACCGGCTGATTCGATGGTTCGCGCAGCAGCGAGGCGTCTGGTTTGCGATTCGGGTCATCCCCCTCAACCTGTGCTACTACCTGATCAGCGGGGCCGCGGTCCTGGCGGGAATGGCGCTGCATCTGCTCCACGGTCGCCCGCGGGTCACGCCGCCTGCGCCGGCGGCGCCTCGGGAAGCGGCGCCGGATCGTGTAGGTTTCGGCAGCCATGGACCGGGGTGACCCGATGAGTGAGCCGTCACGGCTGCCCAGAGAACTTCTGCTGGCCTTTGCGCCGGTGCACAAATCGGCCTTCGGGGTCGCCGTCGGCGTGGCGCTGGCGGCGCTGGTGTTGCTGCTCACCCTCGTGAGCATCGGGATCCCGGCGGGTCGGCGTCCTCCGATCGAGCTGCTGGCCGCCTATTTCCGGGGATATTCGGTGAGCGGGGCCGGGGCGCTGATCGGCGCCGCCTGGGCCGGTTTCATGGGCTTCGTGTTCGGCTGGTTCCTCGCGTTCTGCCGGAACCTCATTCTCGCGGTTTCGCTGTTCGTGATCCGGACCCGGGCCGAGCTGGCGCAGACCCGCGATTTTCTCGACCACATCTGACCGGAGCCTTGGCGCCCACACCAGGGACCTGACCGATGACTTCTCCCGAAGCCGAGCGCCGCGAGCTCAAGATGGCGCTCGCCATGCTGAACGCCCGCGCCTGGGGCATCGCCATCGGACTGCTGATGGGCGGCGGTCTCTTCCTGGCGACGGTCTTCCTGCTGATTCGCGGCGGAGAAAACGTCGGGCAGCACCTCGGTCTGCTGCGCGCCTATTTCCCGGGCTATTCCGTTTCCATCGCCGGCAGCTTCATCGGGTTCGTGTACGGCTTCGTCGCCGGGTACGCCCTGGGCCGGATCATCGGCACCGTCTACAACCGCCTGGTGCACCCACCGAGGTAGTGCGGACATGGGGGCCGCCCCGATCAATATCCTGATGTACCACTCGATTTCCGACCGGTCCGGCCCGACCAGTATTCCGCCCGCGGTCTTCCGAACCCAGATGGATCTGCTGGCCGAGTGCGGCTTCCGTCCGGTGCCGCTGTCGGAGCTTGCCGATTGGCTCGCCGGGGGTGCGCCCCTGCCCCCCCGCCCGGTGGTCATCACCTTCGACGACGGCTTCGCCGATTTCGCGGAGCATGCCGCCCCGATCCTCGTGGCCCTCGGCTGGGCCGCAACCGTGTTTCTGCCGACCGGAAGAATGGGGGGACCCGAGAATTGGAACGGGGCCGACACCGATCCGCCCAGGCCCCTGATGAGCTGGGACCAGGTCCGCAGGCTGGCGGACCAGGGGATCGAGTTCGGCGGGCACAGCGTCACCCACCCCGATCTGACGGCGCTCTCCCCCACCGATCTGGAGCGGGAGGTTCGCCAGTCCGGCGAAGACATCGGCCGGTGCATCGGAAAGGTCCCGACCGCCTTTGCGCCTCCCTATGGGGCCTCGAATGCGGCGGTGCGGGGGGAAATTCGCAAATGGTACGGGGTCGCGGTGGGCACCCGGCTGGCCCGGGTCAGCCGGGGGTGCGATCGCTACGATCTCCCCCGCATCGAGATGCATTACTTCCGCGATCCGGCCCGCTGGCGCAGCTACCTCGAGGGGCGCGGCGAATGGTACTTCGCCCTCCGGCGCTCGCTCCGCGCCGCCCGGCGCCTCACTTCATTCCGTAGATCGTGAGCACTCCGGCACCCGGCACGGCCGTCGAGAGCACCGCGCCCTGCGCGATGGTGATCGGGGCGGGCTCCAGCCGGGCGTGGCTGTCGCTGGTGAAGCGGAGCCCGTAGCGGCCGGCGGGCAGTCCCCGCACCGTGAGCTGGCCGTCCGCTTCCCCCGCCCGAACCACCACCACCCACCGCCCATCCGGATTGATGAAGGCGGCGGTGGTCTGATCGGGCTTGTCGCTCCGGCTCCCGATGCGCACGGCTCCGCGGCGAACGTACAGGAACACCTGGGCCAGCTGGTGGCTGTGCCTCGCCAGGGAGATGCCGGGGCTGGCGGCGTTGCCGGCGTCGACGCGCAAATAATACCCGCCGTTATCCGGTATCCTGGTGGTCCCGGCCGCGGCCCACTGTTGCCAGGACGACACCTGCCCCACGGTGAGATCTTCGAGCAGGGCATCGATCCCGGCGTCCACCTTCTCCAGCATCGCGGTCTTCAGGCCGTGGGCCAGCGCCCGGGACCGGATCGCTTCGACATCGGAGCGTTTCTCGGTCCAGTATCGGTGATAGGCAAAGGTGTGCAGACGTCCCAGCACACCCGGAACCTTGATCATCTCGTCGAAGTAGGTGATCGCGTTGCTCATGGCGGTGTTGGACGGCGCGATGATCTCGGGCGTGAAGCCGCGCTCCTGCAACCGGTTGCTCACCGCCACCAGCGCCCGGCCGATGCTCGTCCCCCGCCATTCGTGGGTATTCTCCGGCTCCAGGATGACCTCGAACGCGTCCGGCGTGATGTGATATTTGTCGCGCAGGCGCTCGAAGTACACCAGGACGAATTCCGCGAACTCTTCGGGCTGCGCCGCATGGCTCAGGGTCCCCGCGCTGCTGGCATCCCTCGCGAAATCGACGTAGCACACGTTGATATGGAGCTTTTCCCCCCGGGCTTCCAGCGCCCGGATCAGCGGCAGCACCAGCGTCTCGAACCGCCAATCGAACTGCTCGAAGCGGAAGCCGGTCAGATCGGCGGATCTCGGGTCGTTGTTGTCATTGAATTTCTCGTAGCGGTATTCCTGGTACTCCAGGTAGCTCATCTCTCCGCGGTAGAACGGTCCCCAGCGATCGGTCCGATTCTCCATCCCGCTGGGGATCTGAAGCCGGATCGCATTGATGCCCATCTGGTCGACCAGGAACCGGGAGACCGGTTCTGCCACCGCCTCGAAGGATCCGTCGAAACGGTTGTTTTCCTTGTCTTCCTCCCAGTAGCGGGGCAGCACCGCCCAGCCGTCGATGGTCTGGTAGCGGGTCGAGCCGTCCAGAGTGATCCGGGCCGGGCCCTGGGGAGTCTGGGGCGTAAGGGGGCTGTCTCCCTGAGAGCCTTTGCAGCCCCATAGCCCGGTCGCGCCTGCCGCGACCAGGAGCAGGACGGTCAGGACCAGCCCAAGACGGTACCGCGGTCTCGCCACACCCATGATCTGTCCTCGGCAAACTGCCGGAATCGGGTTGCTACAGCCCCTGGGAGACGTCTGGCGCCGGCCCCCCGCGCACTCGGCGCGGACCGGTGGCGCAAATTCGTCGGGAGCGCCTGGACTGCCTAGACCAGCGCGGGTAACTCCGCGCGCTGGAGAATAGCCTCGAGGTTCCGGCGCCGGGCGATGTCCCGGATCACCTCAAAGTACCGCCGCAGCGCCACCGGCTCGTCCCAGTAGGTCGCGAACGCCCGCGCTCCGGAGCGGCCCAGCC
>DATFGC010000301.1:0-4109 GCA_035249765.1 Gemmatimonadales bacterium
TGCTGGGAGTGACCCGGGAGCGGGTCCGCCAGATCCGGGAGCGGGCCTTCGAAAAGCTGCGGAATGCGCCGGAAGTGAAGCACCTTCGCAATTTTCCTTCAGCAGCATAGGCAGCAGGCAACAGGCAGCAGGCAGCAGGCAAGGCGGTTTCTGTTGCCTGTTGCCTGTTGCCTGTAGCCTGTTGCCAGTTGCCTGTTGCCTCCCTTCAGTCACGCTACATTTGAGGGGTGAGCACCCAGCTGCCTCTCTTCCCTCTCAGACTCGTCCTCTTCCCCCACGCCCTCCTCCCGCTCCACATCTTCGAGCCCCGCTACCGTCAGCTCCTGGCCGACCTCACCGGTCTCCCGGCCGAGCGGCGGCTGTTCGGCATCCTCCCGCCGGGTGAGGCGGTCGAGCTTCCCGAGCCCGGCACCGTGGGCTGCGCGGCCCGGCTTCGCGGGGCGCAACGGCTTCCCGACGGCCGGGCCAACGTGGTGGTGAGCGGGGAGCGGCGATTCGTCTTTCGCGCCGCGACCCCCGCCCCGACCCCCTACCACCAGGGTCTGGTGGACTGGCTCGACGATGAGCCCGACGTCCAGGTCCCCAGCGAAGCGGAAACCGCCCTGCTCCACCACCTGGGGGAGCGTTACGTCCGGGCCCAGCACGCGCTCCAGGATCGCGCCATCGACGTGGATCTCCCCCGGGAGGCCCCGGCGCTCAGCTTCGCGATCGCGGCGTTTCTCGAGTGGGATCTGGGGGCGCTGCAGCATTTCCTGGAGATCCGCTCCGCCTCGGTGCGGGTGACCCGGCTCCTCGCCGCGCTGCCGACTCTGGTGGCCTCTGCCGAGGCCCGCGCCGCCACCCACACCCGGGCCCAGAGCAACGGCCACGGGAGCGTCGCCTGACCGCCTCGTTGAGGGAGGATCTGGGCGCCATCGTGGGCGCCCGCTGGGTCAGGCACCGCAAGGCGGAGCTCCGCACCTTCGAGGGGGACGGTCTCCCCACCCATGCCGCGACGCCCCGGCTGGTGGTGCTCCCCGGCACCCGCGACGAAGTCATTGCGGTGGTGCGGGCACTGCATCGGGCCGGCTGCCCCTGGGTGGCCCGCGGGGCCGGCACCGGGCTGTCGGGCGGGGCGCTCGCCTCCGAGGACAGCGTGCTGGTGGTGCTCACCCGGCTCAACCGGATCCTCCATCTCGATCCGGCCCGGCGGCGGGCAGTGGTGGAGCCCGGGGTGGTGAACGCCCGGCTCAGCGAAGCCGTGCTCCCCTTCGGGCTGTTCTACGCCCCCGACCCCTCGAGCCAGAGCGCCTGCACCCTGGGCGGCAACGTCGCCGAAAACGCCGGCGGGCCGCACTGCCTCAAGTACGGCGTCACCACCAATCATGTGGTGGCGCTGGAGGTGCTGCTGCCCGACGGATCGCTGGCCCGGCTGGGAAGCCCGCAGGGCGAGGCCTGGGGTCCCGACCTCACCGGCCTGTTTGTCGGAAGCGAGGGAATGTTCGGGATCGCGCTCCAGATCACCCTGCGGCTCACCCCGCTCCCGCAGGCGATCCGCACCCTGCTGGCCGACTTCGAAACCGTGCGAGCTGCGAGCGAAGCAGTTGGGGCCATCATCGCCGCCGGCATCGTTCCCGCCGCCCTGGAGATGATGGACCAGGAGTGCATCCGGGCGGTGGAGGCCTCGATCTACGCCGCGGGGTACCCGGTGGACGCCGGGGCGGTGCTCCTGGTGGAGCTCGACGGCCAGCCCGAGGCCGTCACCGCGGAAAGCGGCCAGGTCGAAGCGCTGCTGGCCCGGGCCGGCGCGCGCGGTACCCGCAGCGCTTCCACTCCGCTGGAGCGGGCCCGGCTCTGGCAGGGAAGGAAAAAGGCGTTCGGCGCGATGGGGCGGATTGCTCCCGACCTGGTCGTCCAGGACGCCGTGGTGCCCCGCTCCGCGCTTCCCGACGTGCTGGAGCAGATCAGCGGCATCGGGCGCCGGCACGGGCTCACGGTGAGCAATGTCTTCCACGCCGGCGACGGCAATCTCCACCCCAACATTTCCTTCGATCACCGCGACCGGGACCTGGCCGAGCGGGTCCACCGGGCCTGCCGGGAGATCATGGCGGTGTGCGTGGCCGCCGGCGGCTCGATCACCGGGGAGCACGGCGTGGGCTCGGACAAGCTGGAATACATGTCGCTTATCTTCGATGCGAACACCCTCGCGGCCATGTGCGACCTGCGCCGCGTCTTCGATCCCGCTGAGCGGGCCAACCCGCGCAAGGTGGTGCCGGTGCACTACTGCAGGGAGTGGCGGTGAACGACTCCATCTTCATGCGGCTCCGTCACGCCTTCGGCGAGCCGATGGTCGAGCGGGACCGGGAGGGCCGCCCCCGGGTGGTGCCCGATTCCACCGATGGCGTGGCGGAGCTCTGCTCCCTGGCCCACAGCAATGGATGGCGGGTCCGGGTGGAGGGCCAGGCGTCCTGGATGCCGGCGGATGCGCCTGCCGACGTGGCGCTGGCCACCGGCAGCCTGTCCCGGATCGTGCAGGTGGCGCCCGCCGATCTGGTGGCGACGGTGGAAGCCGGCGCGACCCTGGCCGGGATTCAGCGCGAGCTGCAATCCGCGGGTGCCTGGCTGGCGCTCGATCCGCCGGGCCGGCCCGATCGCACCATCGGATCGATCGTGGCCACCGGCACCGCGGGGCCACTGCGGCACGGACTGGGTGCGGTACGCGATCACATTCTGGGCGGCACCATCGTGACCGGAGACGGCAGGGTGATCCGGGCCGGCGGGAGCGTGGTGAAGAATGTGGCCGGCTATGACCTGACCAAGCTCCAGGTCGGCGGATTCGGCGCGTTCGGGGTGCTCACCCAGCTGCACCTGAGGCTCCGCGCCCTGCCCGCGCGCCGGGTGACCCTGGTGGCGCGGGGAGAACGCGACCTCCTCACCCACCAGGCCCGCGCCCTCATGGAAAAGCGACTCGACGCCTCGGCCCTCGAGCTGTTCTCGCCCGCGCTCGCCGCGGAATCAGAATGGGTGCTGGCACTGGAGCTGACCGGGACGGTCGAGGGCGTCGAGTCCGAAGTCACCCGCGCCATGGAATCGGCGGAGACACCATGGCTCCGGCTCGGGCCGGAGGCGGCCGCCGCGCTCTGGCATGCCACGGCCCGGGGTGCCCTGGCCGGCCCGGTCACTTTCCGGCTGGGCGTGTTTCCCGACGGCCAGGACGAGATGATCGATCTCCTCGAGGACCACCTCGACACCGGCCTGGTGTCGGCGGGCCCGGGACAGGGAATGCTGCGCTGGTCGGGGGCAGGCCCGGTCGAGGCGCTTCGGGAAGTGCGCCATCTGGCGGCGGAGCGGGAGGTTCCGCTCACGCTGGAGCGGGCTCCCTGGCCGCTGCGCAGCGCCCTGGGGCATTTCGGCGCCTACCGGGAGGGGGTCGGCCGGCTGGTGTCCAAGCTGCGCAGCAGCTTCGATCCCGATCCCACCTTCGCGGTGGCGCTGGAAGGCGGACCGGATGAATAGAGGGGGCTTCGAAGCCCTCGACCCCTGCGTCCACTGCGGATTCTGCCTCCCCGCCTGTCCCACCTACCTCGCGACCGGTGACGAGAGCGACTCCCCCCGGGGGAGGATTCTGCTGATGCGGGCGCTGGAGCGGGCCGAGCTCGCGGCGGACGATCCCGCGGTGCGGCAGCACCTCGACGCCTGTCTCGGGTGCCGGGGATGCGAGCCGGTCTGCCCCGCCGGGGTGGGCTACGGCCGAGGCCTCGAAGCGGCCCGGGAGCTCATGGCCGACGCAAACGGACTGCCGCCGCTGGCCCGGCTCGCTCTGGCGGTCTTCCGGCGCCCGGCGCGCTGGCGCGCCGCATTCACCCTTGCGAGGTGGCTCAGGGCGACCGGCCTGCCTGGCGTGCTGGCGGGAAAAAGTCGATTCGGGTTTGCGATGGGAATGCTGGCGGCAAGCGGGAGGGTGGGATTTGGGAGTTGGCGATTGGGGAAGCGCCTTACGGCCAATCCCCAGCTCCCAACTCCCAATCCCCCGCCGGCCCGCGGCACCGTCGCTCTCTTCCACGGCTGCGTCATGTCCACCCTCTTCCGCCGCGTGCATGCGGCCACCCGCCGCACCCTCGCGCGGAACG
>DATFGC010000302.1:0-14943 GCA_035249765.1 Gemmatimonadales bacterium
ACTCGGCGTTGGGGACCAGGCGGGCCGGCACCGCGGTGCCCAGGCCGGCGATCCGGACAATCGGGGTGGCGCTCACGCCTGCTCCAGCGCTTCGCGCTCGGCGAATTCGGCCCCGATGTGGCGGGCCAGCCCCACCTCCACCGACTGCACCGCCACCCGGATGGCGTGCCGGATCGCATTTGGGTTGGAGGAGCCGTGGCAGATGATGGAGACGCCCTTGACCCCGAGCAGGGGGGCGCCGCCGTACTGGGAGTAATCCAGCATCCGGAAGGCGGACCGGATCTCCTTCCGCTCCCACATGTCGGGGGCGCCTTCTTCGGCCAGGTGCCGCACCAGGAACATCACCGATTCGTAGAACTTGAGCACGATGTTGCCGACGAACCCGTCGCAAACCACGACGTCGAGCCGGCCGTGACGGGGATGGCCGCCCAGGATATCGCGGCCCTCCAGATTGCCCACGTAGTTGAGCCGGCGGTCCCCCCGGAACAGCCGATGGGCCTCCTTGACGGTCGCGGTGCCCTTCTCCTCTTCCTCGCCGACGTTGAGGAGCCCGACCTTGGGCGTCGGGCGGCTCAGCACGTCGCGCATGTAGACGGTGCCGAGATGGCCGAACCCGACCAGCTCACGGGCGGAGCAATCCACGTTGGCGCCGGCGTCCAGCATCAGCACCGGGCCGTCCACGGTGGGAAGCAGGGCTCCCACCGCGGCGCGCTCCACCCCGTCGAACAAGCCCAGCAGGACGGTGGAGGCGGCCAGGATCGCGCCGGTGTTGCCGGCCGAAATGAAGGCGTCCGACTTGCCCTGGGCGGCGAGCGTGGTGCCGACGACCAGGCTCGATTTCGGCTTGCGGCGAACCGCGTGGAGCGGCTTCTCGGCCATACCGATGACATCGGGGGCATCAACGACTTCGAGCCGGCTCCGATCCAGCTCGGGGTAGCGGGCCAGCTCGGTTTCCAGGACGGGCGTCCGGCCGACCAGCTGCACCTGAAAGCCGGGAGGCAGCTCGCGCAGCGCGAGTGCCACACCCTCGACTTCGGTGCGGGGAGCCTGATCGCTCCCCATCGCGTCGAGCGCGACGCGGATCACGCTCAGCTGTCCTCGACCTCGAGTCGCTTCTTTCCGGCGTAATATCCGCAGGAGCCGCACACCCGGTGCGGAAGCCGGGCGGAGCCGCAGCGCGGACAGGCCTGGGTGGGCATGCCGGCGCCAGTGTGGTTGCCGCGGCGCAGGCGCTTCCGGCGCTTCGACAGTTTTCTCTTGGGAACAGCCATGGCGTCCTCGAGTCTAGGCAATGGGGGCGCATTCGCACGCCCCGCGATTCAGATCGGCCCCGCACCGGGGGCACAGCCCCCGGCAGTCTTCCCGGCAAAGCGGGTAGGCGTCCACCGCCAGCACCAGCTCCTCGCGCACCGCAGGACGAACATCCACGTGGGTCAGAGGTTCGCTCAGCGGGTAGACGCTGGGATCCTCCTGCAGGTCGGGGTCGGTCGAGAACACCACCTCGACGGCCTCGGACACCGGCGTGATGAACTCCGCCAGACACCGGCGGCAGGTGGAGCGGACCTGACCGTCGAGCCGGCCGTGCCAGTAGAACCCGCTCGCCCCCGCCCGCTCCAGAACCCCCCCGACGGTGAGCGGGCCCTCGAGCGGAACCTGGAGGCCCTCGAAGATCGGATCGTCGGCAGCAAGCTCCCCTTCGGTCGGCACCGAACCGTGTCGGAGCTCCCGGACATCTACCTGAAGCATAGCCCGTAAATGTACATGGGGGCGCGACTTAGTTCAATTGACTGGGGTTTGGGAGTTGGGAGTTGGGGATTGGGGGACTGCTTCAGTCCAATCCCCACCTCCCAAATCCCAATCACCAGATCTTCCGCTCCGCCTCGCTGAAGAAGAAGCCGATTTCGCGCGCCGCATTCTCGTCGCTGTCGGAGCCGTGCACCGCGTTCCGGCCCTTGGATTCGGCGTACAGCTTCCGGATGGTGCCCGGCGCGGCTTCGGCGGGGTCGGTGGCGCCGATGGTCGTCCGGAAGGCCGCGACGGCACCTTCCCGCTCCAGCGCCATGGGGAAACAGGGCCCGCTCGACATGAACGCGACCAGCTCCTCGTAGAACGGCCGGCCCCGGTGCACTTCGTAGAACGCCTCGGCCTGGGCCCGGGACAGCCGCACCAGGCGCGCGGCGCGGATCCGGTATCCTTCCCGCTCCAGGTGGGCCAGGATATTGCCGAGATGGCCGTTGGCGACCCCGTCGGGTTTTACGATCCCTAAAGTCTGGTTGCCCATTCCACTCTCCGAGTTGAGGCAAAATGGGGAATGGGCAATCGGCATTGGGACTCGTCTTGCCCATTGCCCAGTGCCGACTGCCCATTGCCTAAATCCTGATTTTGGCTTTCACGAGATCTACGACATCCACCGGCCTCCGCATCACCGCGATCCCGGCGGCCTCGAAGGCGTGGATTTTTTCTTCCGCCGTCCCCGACGAGCCCGAGATGATCGCGCCGGCGTGTCCCATCCGGCGGCCTTTGGGAGCGGTCTGTCCGGCGATGAAGCCGACCACCGGCTTCCGGACGTACTCGGCCACGAACCCCGCGGCCTTCTGCTCGTCGGTGCCGCCGATCTCCCCCATCATCACAATGAGGTCGGTGCCGGGGTCGTCCTGGAAGGCCCCCAGCACGTCGATGAAATTGGTGCCGATCACCGGATCGCCCCCGATGCCCACGCAGCTGCTCTGGCCGATGCCGTTCCGGGTCAGGTGGTTCACGATCTCGTAGGTGAGGGTGCCGCTCCGCGACACCAGCCCCACCCGCCCCGGCGAGCAGATCGATCCCGGAATAATGCCGACCTTGCTCGCCCCGGGGGTGATCAGCCCGGGACAGTTGGGTCCCAGGAGCCGGGCGCTCTTGTCCCTGACGAACGGCATCACCCGGGCCATGTCGAGCACCGGAATTCCCTCGGTAATGCAGACGATGAACCCGATGCCGGCGTCGGCGGCTTCGGCGATCGCGCCGGCGGCCATGGCGGGCGGGACATAGATCACCGAGGTGTTGGCCCCGGTGTTCGCCACCGCTTCGGCGACGGTGTGAAACACCGGGACGGCGCCGTCGAAGCGCTGGCCTCCCTTCCCCGGGGTGACGCCCGCCACCACCCGGGTGCCGTACTCGATCATCTGGCGGGCGTGGAAGCTTCCGTCCCGACCGGTGATCCCCTGCACCACCAGCCTGGTTTCGGCGTTGACGAAGATGCTCACGCCGCCTCCTTCGCGAGCTGCACCGCCTGCTGCACTGCCCCGTCCATGTCGGAGAGCGCCCGCATCCCGGCGCCCTCGAGGATCCGGAAGGCCGCCTCCTCATTGGTGCCGGTGAGCCGGATGACGATGGGGACGTCGACGGTGAATTGCCGGGTGGCGGTGACGATCCCGTTGGCGACGTCGTCAGTCCGGGTGATCCCGCCGAAGATGTTGAAGAGGATCGCCTTCACCGCCGGGTCGGCGGTGATGATCTTGAGGGCGTTCACCACCTTCTCCGGATTGGAGCTTCCTCCGATGTCGAGGAAATTGGCCGGATCACCCCCGTAGTACTTCACCAGGTCCATGGTCGCCATGGCCAGCCCGGCGCCGTTCACTACGCACCCGACATTGCCATCCAGCTTGATGAAGGTGAGTCCCGCCGCGCGGGCCGCGACCTCGCTGGGCGCCTCGCCCGAATCGTCCCGCAGCGCGGCCAGGTCGGGCCGCCGGTCCAGCTCGTTGTCATCCACCGAGATCTTGGCGTCGAGCGCGAGCACCGCGCCCTCGGGCGTGGTGACCAGCGGATTGATCTCCACCAGCGAGGCGCCGTTGGCGACGAACACCCGGTAGAGCTGCTGCATGATGGCCGCCGCGGCCCGCGCCTGGGCAAAGTCCCGATACAGATGCAGCCCCAGACCCAGCCCCTCATGGGGGAACAGACCGTATCGCGGATCCACCGCGAGGCGGACGATCTTCTCCGGGGTGGAGGCCGCCACGTCCTCGATGTCCATGCCGCCCGCCGCGCTCACCATGAACACGGGACGCTGGGTCTCCCGGTCCATGATCAGCCCCACATAGCTCTCGCTCGCAATGTTGGCTGCCGGCACCACGAGCACCTTCTGCACCACCAGCCCCTTGATGGACATCCCGAGAATCCGGCCGGCGTGAGCCTCTGCCTCGAAGGCATCGCTCGCCAACTTGACTCCACCCGCCTTGCCGCGCCCCCCGGTGTGCACCTGCGCCTTCACCACCACCGGGCCGCCCAGCCGTTCCGCGATGGCTCGGGCTTCCCCGGGGGTGGAGGCGACGTCGCCATCGGGCATCGGAATTCCCGCCGAGCGCAGCAGCACCCGGGCCTGGTACTCGTGGAGGTTCAAGGCGAGCCTCGCTGCAAGGTTGAGAGCCATCAGCCATCAGCTATCAGCCTTCAACTGCTGATGGCTGAAGGCTGACGACCGAAGATTAGAGACGTGAACAGGGTCGCAATAGTAGTCAGTCCCCTAACCGATTGCAACCTCGGAACTTAGGACTTCAGAAGTTACTTCGGGGGCTCCAGCAGGTCACGAAGGTAGGCGAGGGCCCGGCCCAGTTCCTGAAGGTCGCCGCGCTTGAGCGCCGAATCGGCCCGCAACATGTAGCGCCGGGCCAGCTCGAGAGTGGCTTCCGCTCCGGTGCCGATGGCGGTGGGTGATATCTCGCCTCGGAGGTTGCGCCAGGCCTCGGCGAGAGTCCTCCCCGCCCCGATCCGCCGGCCGGAGACCGGGCTCACCAGCGACACGTTCACCAGCACCAGCTGGGCCCGTCCCGACGGCGCCACTCCCCAGGCGGGCTGGTAGGCGATCTGACCCTCGGCGGTGAGCCCATAGCGGACCAGCCCGTGCTCGAAAGTGGCCCCGGCCGCGCGGACCGAGTCCCGGAGCTGCTGCTGGAAGGGGAACCGCTGCCACCGCTCGTTGAGGACCGCCGGGCTCTCGATCCGGGCCGAGTCGATCCGGATCAGCTGGAGCGAATCGCCCCGCCCGGTGCGTTCGACCCGGAAGAAGGTCCCGACCTCGCGGGGCGGATCGGCCACGAACGGCATCAGGAACTCGCTCCCCCCGGCGGCGGGTGGCGGGAGCACTTCCGCCCCCTCCGGGTTCCGTTCGGCCCGTCCCGCATCCCACGCGGGGCCCTGGAGCACCGCGGCCTGGGCCCGGAGCAGCTCGGCGGGATAGGGCTCGTTTTCCCGGAGTCCCCGGGGCGTGGCATCCCGCGGCTCGATCAGCGGGGCGGCGATGCGGGCCCAGGCCCCCGAGAGGGAGTCGGCGCCGTCCCGCCGGAAGATCCGGACCGCTCCGGTCTCCGCGTCCACCATGCCGAGAAAGGCCGGCCGGAGCATCGACAGAGTGCCGGTGACATCGGGAAGCCGGAGCGACGACGGGAAGTACCTGGCCGACAGGAGACCATCGCTGGTCCAGACCAGCCTGCTGTCCTGGAGCTGCGGCCTGGGCTCGGTCCAGCGCGCGAAGGGGGCCACGGCGCGGAGCCGGACGGCGGGATCCAGTCGCCAGGCGAGCCGGGCGCCCGCCGGCGCATCCAGCGCAGCCGGAGCCTGGAGGGCCCAGGCGAGGATCACCCGTTTGGGCCATCCGTGCAGCGCCACGCCGCGGGCTGCCGGCCCGGTAGAAGCGACGACTCTGGGGCCGCCGGGGCGCAGCGTTTCCACGGGAAGCTCGCGATAGGCGCGCGAACCCGGGGCGGGCGGGCCGTTGCCGGCTGTCCAGGCGAGCGGCCCCCCAGCGGGAGTGACCTCATCGTCACTCACCACCAGAAGGGAGGGCGGCTGGGTTCCCCGTTGCCGCACCACGAGCCACACCGGTCGCCGCCCGCCGTCGGTTCCGATCCACCCCTGCGCGGCACCCAGCACGGTGGTGGAATCTCCCGCGATCGCCGGGACTACGCGGGCGTCCCAGAGCGACGGGATCAGCGCGCTCAATGGAGCCGCTGACGAGATACGGCTCGTCTCGGCGTTGGCGAGACCGTAGGCCAGCGAGTCCAGGCCCCGCGCCGAGGCCCGCCACCCTTCGTCACTCACCGCGGCTTCGGTATGGAGCGGAAGCACCCGGCCCACCAGAACGCCGAGGCCGTACACCATCCAGACGCCCAGCACGACGGAGCCGCGAACCCGCAGCCACCAGAAGAAGCTGACCACCGCCGCGGCCGCCCCCAGACCGGCTTCGACTTCGGCGACCAGGGTGCGCAAGAGAAACTCGGACGACAGCAGCGGCCCGCGGACCCCTGAGGCAAGCCGGAAGGGCTCCAGGACCGAGCCCCAGGCCAGGGCGAGTCCCAGGAAGGCCAGAAGCACGGCAAGGTGGCCCCGCGCGCGGGAGGAAACCCAGAGCCGCCGCTCCAGCAGCCGGATGGCGCCGCCCGCGAGATGGAGCAGCACAACCCCGATCAGCGCCGCGCCGCAGAGCAGAGCGACCCGGCCCTGCAGGTGCATCCAGAGGGGGAAGTCGCGCAGGAAAACCGCCAGATCGGCACCCAGCAGGGGATCGGGAATGCCCAGCCGCACTCCATCCAGCGTGAGCAGCAGCTCGTCGAGCCAGCCGGAGGCGCCCCCTCCGAGGAGGATCCCGAGGACTACGGCCGCGGCGGTGAGCGACCAGCGGGGGAGCCGGTCGGGCCAGACCCGGGCCTGGTCCCGCTCCGGAGGAGGCAGGTCCGGAAGGGCGGCCCGGCGTGCGATGGTGAAGTGGACGATGAACCAGAGGACGGAGAGCGTGATGACCAGGAGCTCGACGCCCAGGCCAAACAGGGCCCGCCGGGAGCCCGCGGCGGCGGCGGGCTCGGAGACCGTTGCTTCCCAGAGGCGGTCGGCGAGGAACAGCGACCCCCAGCGCCCCAGCGACAGCGCGAGGGCCAGCGCGGCGAGGGCGATCGCGATCCGCCGCGCGCGGGGGCTCATGGGCTCAGGCGCGCACGCCCTGGGTGGCGAGCCATTCGGTGACCTCCGCCCGATAGCGGTCCCGGGCGGCCGCACTGGTGGCCTCGAACCGCATGACCAGCACCGGCTGGGTGTTCGACGCGCGCAGCAGGCCCCATCCCTCCGGAAAGGCGATCCGCACCCCGTCGATGGTGTTCACGTCGTAGCGCTCGGCGAAGTAGGCCGCGGCGCGCTCCACCACCCCGAACTTCACCTCGTCGGGGCATTCGATCCGGATTTCGGGCGTTGCGAACGTCTCCGGCAGATCGGCCAGCAGCCGGGCCACCCCCGGAGGACCCATGCTCACGATCTCGAGCAGGCGCGCCGCGGCGAAGAGGGCGTCGTCGAAGCCGTACCAGTCGCCGCCGAAGAAAATGTGGCCGCTCATCTCCCCGGCCAGCGGCGAGCTGGTCTCCTTCATCCGGGCCTCGATCAGGGAATGCCCGGTCTTCCACATCTCCGGGCGGGCCCCGGCGGCGCGCAGCGCCCTGGGCAGCAGCTCGGAGCATTTGACATCGAAGATCACCGGCACGCCCGGCCCGAACCGCCGGACCGCGTCCCGGCCGAAGATGATGAGCAGCTGGTCGCCCCAGATGATGGTGCCCCGCTCGTCCACCGCCCCGATCCGGTCGCCGTCCCCGTCGAAGGCGATGCCCAGCTCGGCGCCGCTGCTCCGCACCGTGCGCTGGAGATCCACCAGGTTTTCGGGAACCGTGGGATCGGGATGGTGGTTGGGAAAGGTACCGTCGGACTCCGCGAACAGCGGGGTGACGACCGCGCCCACCGCTTCCAGGGTGCTGATGGCGATCAGGCTGGCGACCCCGTTGCCGCAATCCACGACCACCTTCACCGGCCGTGCCAGGGTGTGCCGGGCAACGATCGCCTCCCGGTACGCCGGCAGCACCGAGCCGTCCGCGGTCTCCCGGCCCGACCCGCTCCGCCATTCCTCCTTCACGATCATCTCGTACAGCTCGAGAATCTCGTCGCCGTGGATGGACTCGCCGCCGATCACCATCTTGAACCCGTTGAATTCGGGCGGGTTATGGCTCCCGGTGACCTGGATGCCGGCGTCGCTCCGAAGGTGGTGCAGGGCGAAGTAGAGCGCAGGGGTGGGCATCTCGCCGACGTCCACCGCGGTGCCGCCCGCCGCCACGATACCCCGCCGCACCCCCTCCGCCAGCGCCACTCCCGAAGGCCGGTTGTCCCGGCCCACGGCAAAGACCGGCGCCCGGCCGATCTGCTCCCAGGCGCGGGTCGCGCAGGCCCTCCCGATCGCCGCGGCCAGGGCGGGCGTGAGCTCGCGGTCCACCAGCCCGCGGATGTCGTACTGACGGAAGATGTTTTTGGGAACGTTCATCGGAGCCACCTCGCGCCGGGGACGGCTAGCGCCCGGCGCCGGCGAGAGGACCCGCGAGAGACTGCACCATCGTGCCGGCGGTGGCGATGGCCGACGAGAGCGCCGCGGAGGGCAGCACCCCGAACACCAGCACGACGGCAATCGCCACCCCGACCGCGGCCGCCGCCGTCCGGGGCAGCCGCGCCTCCGCGTGGGCGTCGGACGAGCCCGGTTCGCGCATGTACGACGCCATGATGACGGGGAGATAGTAGCCCGCGGAGATCAGGCTGGTCACCACCAGAATCACCGCGAGGGGCAGCTGCCGCGCCTCCACCGCCGAGGCGAGGATCGCCCATTTACCCACGAACCCGAGCGTGCCGGGGAACCCGAGCAGAGAGAGCATGCACACCGCGAGCGCGAAGGCGAGCCAGGGCCGCCGCCGCCCCAGCCCCGCGATGGAATCGAGAGTGACATCCCGTTCCCCGCCCCGGCCCAGCACCGCGAGGATGCCGAACGCCGCCAGCGTGGTGAGGCCGTAGGCGACCAGGTAGAGGAGCGTGGCCGCGGCGCCGAGCCGGGTCCCCGCCCAGACGGCGGTGAGCAGGTACCCGGCATGGGCGATGGAGCTGTAAGCCAGCATCCGCTTGAGCGAGCGCTGGGACAGCGCCACCAGGTTGCCCAGCACCATGGTCGCGATGGCGAGGCCGGCCACGACCGGCTGCCACGCCTCGTGGGCATCGGGAAACGCGACGGTGAGGATCCGCACCAGGGCGAGGAAGCCGGCGGCCTTGACCCCGGTCGCCATGTACCCGGTGACCGGCGTGGGCGCGCCATCGTAGACGTCGGGAGCCCACATGTGAAACGGCACCGACGCCACCTTGAACCCCATCCCGATCAGCAGCAGTCCCAGGCCGATCTTGCCGATCACCGGCAGGGCGGCGCCGCCGGACTGCCCCGCCCCGATGGCGGCCAGCGAGGTGTGTCCGGTGGCGCCCCAGACCAGCGCGATCCCGTAGAGCAGGAAGGCCGACGCGAAGGCCCCGATGAGAAAGTACTTGAGGGCCGCTTCGGCGGAGAACACGTTGCTGCGGTTGAAGCCGGCCAGGACGTAGACCGCCACCGACATGACCTCGAGGCCGAGGAAGAGGACGATCAGATCCTCCGCCCCGGCGAGAAACATCATCCCGATCGCGGCAAAGAGCACCAGCGCATAGTACTCCGGGGCGATCAGCCCTTCCCGCTCCAGGTACCCCAGCGACAGCAGAATGGTGGCCGCGGTGGCCAGCAGGATGAAGGCGAGGGAGGCAAAGCGGAATCCGTCCAGGGCGACCATGAACGGCGCGCCCTCTGGGCGGGCCCCGCTGCTCCAGAGCAGCGCCACGGCGAGCCCGCTGGGCACCAGGCTGGCCAGCGCCACGTAGCCGGCCAGCCGGCTGTCGGCCGGAGTGCGGTGCCGCCAGGCATTGAGCAGCAGCACCACCAGGGCGCCGAGGGTGAGCGCGATCTCCGGGAGCAGTGTCATCGTGGCCCCGAGCGGCGTGCGGACGTCCAGGGGCATCATGGCCGGGCTCCCGGAATCCGCTGGGACATTTCGAGCGCCGCCATCGGCCCCCGCACGGTTTCGATGTAGCGCCGGGCGGCGGGCTCGATCCGCCGGAGCACCGGTCCGGGGAACAGCCCCAGCCAGATGATGCCGGCCACCAGCGGCAGCAGCACCACCAGCTCGCGACCCGACAGATCGCGGAGGGTGGCATTCTCCGGCTTGTCCAGCGGGTTGTAGATGATCCGCTGCAGCATCCAGAGCAGGTAGGCGGCGGCGAAGATGACGCCGGTGGTGGCGATCCCGGTCGCGATGGGATGGGCTTCGAAGCTGCCCAGCAGCACCAGGAACTCACCCACGAAGCCGCTCAGCCCGGGAAGCCCGATCGAGCCGAGCGCCACCACGGTGAACAGCAGGCTGAACACCGGCACTACCTTCGCGATCCCGCCGAAGGCGGCGATCTCCCGGGTGTGCCGCCGCTCGTAGAGCATGCCGACCAGGAAGAACAGCGCCCCGGTGGCCAGGCCGTGGCCGATCATGATCAGGATCGCGCCCTGGATACTCTGGATGGTCGCGGCCCAGATTCCCAGCATCACGAATCCGAGGTGCGCCACCGAGGAATACGCGACCAGTTTCTTCATGTCGGGCTGCACCATGGCCACCAGCGCGCCGTAGATGATCCCGATCAGGGCGAGAACCAGCACCAGGTTGGTGACCCAGGGGCTGGTGGCGACCTCGGGGAAGAACGGGACCGCGAACCGCAGGAAGCCGTAGGTCCCCATCTTGAGCAGCACCCCGGCCAGCAGCACGCTTCCGGCGGTCGGCGCTTCCACGTGGGCATCGGGCAGCCAGGTGTGGAGCGGAAAGACCGGCACCTTGACCGCGAAGGCGAGCGCGAAGGCGGCGAACAGCCAGGGCGCCAGCGAGCCGGCCGCTCCCGCGTTGGCCAGCAGATGGGCGTAGTCGAAGGAGAGGATTCCGGTCCGCCCTGCCACCAGCCAGGCCAGCGCCAGGATCGCCACCAGCATCAGAAGCGAGCCCGCCATGGTGAAGATGAAGAACTTGATGGTGGCGTAGAGCCGGTTCTTCCCCCCCCAGATCCCGATGATGAAGTACATCGGGATCAGCATCACTTCCCAGAACACGTAGAACAGGAACAGGTCGGTGGCCACGAACACGCCGAGGACCCCGGTGATCAGGGTCAGCAGCATGGCGTAGTACCCCCGCTCCCGCTCGGTGATGTAGGTCCAGCTCCCCAGGACGCACAGCGGCATCAGCAGCGTGGTCAGCAGGACCATGGTGAGGGAAATGCCGTCGATGCCCACCGCGTAGCTGATCCCCCAGGCGGGAATCCAGGGAACGCTGGCGGTGAGCTGGAGCGTGCCGGCGCTGGTGTCCACCGCCCACCAGAGTCCGAGGGAGAGGACGAACTCGAGGGTGGTGGCCACCAGCGCGATCCGCTTGGCGGCCGCGGCCGGCAGCAGCAGGATCGGCGCCACCGCGACCAGCGGCAGCACCAGCAGGACGTGGAGGATCCAGCGGTCGTAGCCCAGCGAGGCGAGCAGCGCGCTCATGACGGATTACCGGGCCACGGCGCGGAGCAGCCAGACCGCGCCCACGAGGAATACCACCATGTAAAACCCGAGCTGCCCCGACTGGAGCCGGCTGCCGATCCACCCCAGCCCCCGCGCCAGCGAGGCAGATCCGTTGGCCCCCACTCCGTCGATCAGGCCCTGGTCCACCCCCTTCCAGAGCACCAGTCGCGAGATCCCCACCACCGGCCGCACGATCAGCGCGTCGTAGATTTCGTCCACGTAGTACTTGCGGAACAGCACCCGGGCGAACCCGGTTTCCGGCGCAGCCGCCGCGGCGGTGGGAATCGGGCGGGCCAGGGTGGTGCGCCATCCCAGCAGGAGGCCGATCAGCGCCACCGTGACCGCGGCGGCAATCAGCAGCCACTCGGTGCTGCCGTGGGGCATCTCGACCGGCATCACCGCCTGGGCTGCGGCCATCACCGGCGTGAGCCAGGTCTCCAGAGCGTGGTGTCCCCCGGCAAAGGCGGGCAGGTTGAGCAGCCCGCCTGCCACGCTCAGGATGCCGAGGATCACCAGGGGCCCGGTCATGACCGGCGGCGCGTCGTGCAGATACTCCTGCTCGGCCGCCCCGGTGCGGTTCTCTCCCAGAAAGGTCATCGCGATCAGCCGCATCATGTAGAACGCCGTCATGAAGGCGGCCAGCATCGCCATGCCCCAGAACACCAGCCAGAGGGGATGGGACTGTCCCCGGCCGAAAGCGGCGGCCAGAATTTCGTCCTTGGAGAAGAAGCCCGAGAACCCGGGCACCCCGGCGATCGCGAAGGTCGCGAGCAGCATGAGCCAGAAGGTCCAGGGGAGATACCGCCGGAGCCCGCCCATGTTGCGCATGTCCTGGGCGTCGGCGTGCGCATGGGTGGCGTGATAGGCGTGGTGCATGGCGTGGATCACGCTTCCCGCCCCCAGGAAGAGCAGCGCCTTGAAGAAGGCGTGGGTCACCAGGTGAAAGATTCCTGCCACATATGCTCCGGTCCCCACCGCCAGGAACATGAAGCCGAGCTGGGAGATCGTGGAGTAGGCCAGGACCTTCTTGATGTCGTACTGCCGGAGGCCGATGGAGGCGGCGAACAGCGCGGTCAGCGCCCCCACCCCGGCCACCACCGCGCTGGAGAACGGCGCCATGGCGAAGAGGATGCCGGTGCGGGCCACCAGATACACGCCCGCCGTGACCATGGTCGCGGCATGGATCAGCGCCGACACCGGGGTGGGGCCCGCCATCGCATCGGGGAGCCGGGTGTAGAGCGGAATCTGCGCCGATTTTCCCACGCACCCGAGAAAGAGAAACAGGGTGATCGCCGTCACCAGGCCGCCGCCCGCTACCAGGTGGGTGGGCGCCTTCGCGGCGATGGCAGTGAAGTCGAGGCTTCGGGTGGTGTACCAGAGCAGGAACATGGCGATGAGCACGCCGCAGTCGCCGATCCGGTTCATCAGGAACGCCTTCTTGCCGGCATCCGCGTTGGCCTTGTCCCCGTACCAGAAGCCGATGAGGAGGTAGGAGCAGAGCCCCACACCTTCCCAGCCCACGAACAGCACCGGCAGGCTCGATCCCAGCACCAGCACCAGCATGAACGCCACGAACAGGTTCAGGTAGGCGAAGTACCGGGCGTACCCGGGGTCGGTCCCCATGTAGCCGATGCTGAAGAGGTGGATCAGGCTTCCCACCCCGGTGACTACCAGGAGCATCACCGTGGAGAGCTGGTCCACCTGGAGCGCAAACCGGATGTCGAGAGCGCCGGAGGGGATCCAGCGCCAGAGCTCGACCAGGACCGGCGTCTCGGGCGGATGGCTCCGGAGCTGGAGATAGACCAGGGCGGCCACCGCAAAGGCGCCCAGCAGGACTCCGGCCCCGACCATCGAGACCACCGACCGCGCCTGGGGCCGGCGCAGCGCCAGCGCGCCGTTGACCAGAAACCCGAGGAACGGCAGCGCGACCGCCAGCCAGACCCAGCGCACCGCGCCTTCCGGCCCGGCGGCTTCGGCGGCCTGGGCAGCGAGCAGAGAAAGCGTCATCAGCCCTGCAGCAGGTTGATGTTCTTGAGATCCACCGAGCGGGTATGGCGGAAGATGGCCAGGATGATGGCGAGCCCCACCGCGGCCTCGGCGGCGGCCACCGTCATGACGAAGAAGACCATGACCTGGCCTCCGAGCCCGAGCACCTGGGAAAAGGCGATGAAGGTGAGGTTAACCGCGTTGAGCATCAGCTCCACGCACATGAACAGTACGATGGCGTTGCGGCGGACCAGCACCCCCACCACGCCGATGGTGAAGAGCACCGCGGACAGCAGCAGCGAGGGGCCGAGGAGCATGCTCACAACCTTCGCTTGGCCAGCACGACGGCACCGACCGCCGCCGCGAGCAGCAGGATGGAGGTGATCTCGAAGGGGACCAGGTAGTCGCGGAACAGGGGCTCGGCGATCGCGCCGACCACGCCCTGGAGCGCGGGAGCGTCCGCGCCCGCCTGCCCGGCGGGGAAGGCGTCCAACGGGCTCCCGGCCCCGGCGGGAATCCCGACTCCCCCGGCCAGGCTGCCCGGGGTGACCCGGGAGAGCAGGAAGAGCTGCACCAGGAGGCCCACGCCGACCAGCAGCGCGATCACCCGGACCGGAAGACCACGGATGTCGCTCGCGCTCCGTCCCACGTTGAGCAGCATGATCACGAACACGAAGAGCACCATCACCGCCCCGGCATACACCAGCACCTGGATCGCGGCCAGGAACTGGGCCTGGAGCAGCACGTAGATGGCCGCCAGGGAGAACATCGTGGACACCAGCCAGAGGGCCGAGGCGAGCACGTTCCGCTGGGTGATGCAGAGCAGCGCGGACACGACCGCGAACGCCGCCAGGAGGTAGAAGACGACTTCGGCGCTCATCTCACTCGCCCTTGGGGTCGGCCGGGTCCCACAGGCTGGACACCGGATGCACCTGGGCAGTCAGCCGCTCCAGGTCGTAGACGAAGCGGTCCCGGCTGTATTCCGAGTTCTCGAAGTGGACTCCGACGTGGATCGCCTCTTCAGGGCAGACTTCCTGGCAGTACCCGCAAAACACGCAGCGGAACTCGTCGATCTCGTAGATCAGCGGATAGCGGTTCCCTTCCTCGTCCTCGCCCGGCACCAGCTTGATGCAGTTGGCCGGGCAGATCTGGGGACAGAGCCCGCAGGCGACGCACTTGGAGCGGCCCTGCTCGTCGGCCAGCATCCGGTGGGTCCCTCGCCAGCGGGGCGAGATGGCGTAGGTCTCGGTGCTCTTCTGCTCCGGATACTGCATCGTCACCTTGGGCTGGAGCATGTGCTTGAAGGTCAGCGCCATGCCCTTGAGCGCCGCCCGGACGTAACTCACCTGCCGCTCCGGCCGGGGGAGCACCTTGACGCCGATTGCCATCAGGCCGCCATTCCGGCGCGCGACGCGCCCGGCGCCGCCGGGCGGGGTGCCCGGTAGGAGCCCGAAAGGATGAGTCCGCGATCCAGCACGAAGAACACCAGGTAGCCGAGCACCAGATTCAGCCCG
>DATFGC010000303.1:0-5818 GCA_035249765.1 Gemmatimonadales bacterium
TGTCCCACTGGTATCGAACCACCTCCTCCCCGTTCGAGAGGTCGAACACCGAGTCCACCCGCCCGACGGCGTCGAGACGATGCTCCACCGTCAGCCCCCAGGGCCATACCACGGACGCAAGGCTCCCGTCCGGGCGGAAGGTCGAGGTCACCCGGCCGCTGCCGTTCCGGGGAAGCACTGGCGTGACATTCTCCGAATGATCGAGCTGGATGATCCCGTTGAGAGAGGTGTAGGTCTGCTGGAAGGAAATGCCCCGGGAGGCGATGCCGTTGTCGTCGACGCCCTCGACCAGACGCCCGGCGCCGTCCCAACGATAGGTTTGCACCCGGGAGCCGGCGCGCGGCGTGACCCCGGCGTCTTCACCGGCTCGGCGCTCGGTGAGCCGCCCGCTGTCGTCATAGACGGCCTCGACCCAGTGGCCATCCGGGTCGGTGGTGCGCAGCGGCTGCCCGTCGGCAGTCCATGTATAGGTCCATGCCGATACTCCGGGGTAATCGTCCCGCTGTATGAGGCGCGTCCCGCCGGCGCCGTCCGGCACCGTCAAATCGAACGCGTCCTCGGGAAGCTCCCGGCGGACCACGAACCCGCGATCGTCGTACTCCAGGCGCTCAACGATCGCCCCCGACGGATTGGTCGCGCTCAGGAGATGCGACTCGGCGTCGAATACTTTCCGGTGGTACTCGGTCGCCTGGATGGGAGCCACGGTGCCCCCGGGGAGGATCCGCTGCCCGCCCTGATAGAGCCGGGAGACACTGGTAACCCGCCGCCCGGCCGCATCCCAGATCGTCTCGGTCGGGTTGCCGTACGCATCCAGTTGCAACCGGATCCTGCCCACGCTGTCATAGCGTGACTGGCTGATGCTCACGTTGTTGACCTGCTGCTCCAGGAGCCGGCCCGCGCCATCCCGCCGGAGGTCGATCGTGACGATGCCCCGCGGATTAGTCGTCACCGCCTGGACGACGCGGCCTGCGTCATCGAGCTGATAGGCCGCCTTCTCCCCGAACCCGGTGGTCTCCATGACTTTGAGGCCATGGCCATCGTAGCCGCGGGTGGCGATCACGGTGGGAGGATCGGTCGACACCGATAGCTCGAGCCCGGCGGCGTCCCAGAGGGACAGGTTTGCCCTCGCCCCAGAGCCGATCGGTTGCTCGGTCCATCCTCCGGTGGCGCTCGGCTGCGGGACGAAGGCGCGTTCGAGGTGAGCGACCAGGTTTCCGCCTTCGTCATAGAACATTCGCTCTTCGACCAGCGTGGGGGCGCTGGCGGGTGTGGCCACCGCCTCACCCCTGACACTGCCGGTCCGTCGTCGCACCGTAATCCGGCCGGTGGCGTCATGCCCGGAGACGGTCCGATTGCCGTTGCGATCCGAGACCGCGATACACCGCCCGAACCCGTCCCACTCGTACGTGCTTCCGTTGAGCCGGCCGGCGCTCCCGCCGGGGTGCCATTCATCGAGAATGTTGCCGTCATCATCGTACTCGCTCTGGGTGACGGATTCCCCCTGCGGAGAGTCCTTGGCCACGATCGTGCGGATCACCCGGTCGAGGTCATCGTACTCGTAATGCACCATGGCATGGGGCCGGGGCGCGGCCGCATCGTGATAGCGAGGCCGACGCTCGTACTCGACCCGCCCGGCCCCGTCGAAGTGCCAGGTCGTCTTGAGCTTCAGCCCGTCGGCATCGACTACCTGTTCGGCAGTCTGGCCCGAGCGCGAGTACTCGTAGGTGTGTCGCTCGGTCCGGGGAGGTGCCGCCGGTAGATCCGCAGGGAACCCGATGTCGGTTACCTCGGTCGATTCCTCGAGGGTCCGGCCATTCCGGTCCAGCTTGAGCGAGAGGGTGGCTCCGTCGGGTCGGACCGTGGACAGGACCTCTCCGGTGGCATTGTGCGACCAGCGCGATGCCCCCATGCTCCCCACGGTCGCCGAGACCATCCGTCCCAACGCGTCGTAGGTGAATCGGGTGGTGATCGGTCGTGGCGGGGCCAGGTGCGCCGCTCTTACGACTCCGGGCGCCGAGGTATCCGCCACGACCGTGGCGAGCAGGCCGCCCGGCTTGTCGGGATCGGATACCGGAACGCTCGATGGGAGCAAACCAGCCGGATCGTCCGGCGGGTAATAGGCAAAGCGGCGGACCACGCCGTTGGGATCCACCTCGGTCAGCTGCTGGCCCCAGCGATTCCAGGTGCGGGTGATGACCCGGGGCAGGGGCCCGTTCGGCGTAGTCAGGGTCGGCAAATGCTGCTCGGTGGGTGTTCCGTCGACGATTTGACGCGTCATGGTGCGGCCGGCCGCGTCGACGAAGGTGGTCAATTCCTGCCAGGCCGGATCGAAGGTGGCCTGGGTGCGGAGGGTGGCGACCGGAGTCGCCGTAAATGGAGCGGCCGGGTCGTACTGCACCGGACCGGCCTGCACGGTTGCCTGATACCCCGGAGCGGGGGTGTGGGTGCAGCTCAGCAGGTTGCCTCGGGCGCGGGGATCGGTCGCGGTGTGATCGAACACCCAGTCCGTGACCCCACCGCGGGGCGAGACCTTCCGGGTCAGCTCCCCCTCTGGGTTATACCCGAACGTCGTCCGCAGGACCCGGGCTCCCAGCCGCTCTTCCAGAACTTCAGGGAGCGGGGCATAACCCGGAGGCCCATGCGGGGAGAGCGTCATCACCCGCAGGCGTCCGAGGGAGTCCGCCCACTCGAACCGGTTGCCGGCGACGGTGAACCCCCAGGTGGCTGCGTCAAAGCGAACTGTTTCCGCCTCGCCGTCAGCCTTCCAACTGAATCTCTGGAGGTCGGTCAGCCCTGACGCCTCACTCACGGGGTCGTTGATGCCGCGAAGGTCGTTCCGGCCGGCGGGCGGATACCACCGATAGATGACGCGGCGCCGGACCGGCGTTTCCCCGGCGGCGTGCTCGGTGAGGGGTGATCGCACCTCTCGCAGGGTGTGGGCGCCGCCGTCGGCATCGGCGGCAGCGGCAACGTCGAACTCCAGATCACGGCCGGTCCAGTCGCCCAGCGCCTCGACGGTGCCGCGGGCCGCATCGGAACGGAGTTGGAGCGATCGGTCCAGCGGATCGGTGACCAGAGCGGGGCGGCCGTGACTGGGATGGATCCAGCGCTCCATGTTGCCGAAGCGATCCTCCTCGGATACCAGGACGAGCAGGCCCTGTTCGCCTGGTCCCGAACCGAGGTAACGCCGCTCCCCTCCACCGGGCAGCTCGAGCCGGAAGCCGCCGCCGGCTTCGCTGAGCGCGGCATAACATCCGGGCGGACTGTCCCATTGGCCCATGGCATTCTTCTCGAACCGGAGCAGATGGCCGTGCTGGTCAAACAGCATGATCCAGGTCGAAGCGCCATCCTGCATCCGCCACGCGGACTCGTCCCAGGTGGCGCTCCAGCCCCAGCCCAGCGTCCCCGGGTAGTCGGTCCCCGAGCGCCAGGTTCGGCCGATCTCGAAGGGCAAGCCGCGAGAGGGGATCTCGAGGTCTTCCGCCGCCACTACCACTTCGCCGGTTCCCGGGATCACGCAGGGTCGGCCCGGACCGATCCGGACTGCACCGGTTCCCGGCAGCTCCTGCGGCACCGGCACGCCGTTGCGTTGATGGCGACTGGGCCGAACCGCCGCGGGGACTTGGCCATGCGGCGTGCGGACGAATCCGCTGCGCTGTAGTCGAAGCACCGGGACATTTGGAGGCGCCGGCTCCCCGTCGGCCCGGACCACGACCTCGAGGGCGGGCTCCTCCTGGAACTGGCCGTTGAGCCAGGCCCCCAGCTCGAAATCCGGAGTCCCCGCCACGCGCTGGAGAATCACGAAGAGTCCGCGCTCGGGCCCGGCGACGGTCTGCCCATTGGGGTCGACGAAGTCCAGCGTAGTCTCGAGCCGATCGCCTCCCTGACTGATGGCTCGGCGCCCGACCACCCGAATCCGATCACCCCTTCCGATGAACGTCGCGGGTTCCCATTGGCCGGTGGCGCCCCAGCGTTGGATGGACACCGTTTCGGTGAGCGGTGCGGTTCGTCCGGCCAGCGGGAGGGAGCCCAGCGCATTCGGCAGATCGGCGCGCCACTCGATGCGCCCGCCGTCCGAGAGGCGCATCGTGTTCGGTGGAAGGCTGGTCGTGGGCGAAACCGCGTCGTCGCGGACGACGAGGAAGACCGCGGTTTGATAGACCGGTGATAAGCACTGCTGCGCTGGAGCCTGCAGCACCACCTGTGCGGAGACGGCGGTGCCGGGAAAGGGATCCATGGCCGACAGCGTTACCGGCAACACGGCCGGCGCACCCGTCACCGGAGTGCAGGCGGCGTGGACCGCGCGAAGCATCGGGAGGCGTATCGGCTGACCCGGGACAAACGGCCAGGCTTCGGCACGGACCCGCTGCGGGGCGGACCGACGATTGTCCAATTCGGTGAGGTGCACTCGGAGGGTCCGCTCGGCGACCTGACCCGCCGAGTTCGAAACCAGGAGCTCCAAATGGCTGGTTCCGAGCGCCGCGGGTACGTCGGCGTCGAACCGCCCCTGCCAGGCACTTGGGCGTGCGCCGGTCTTGGGAACGACCACCGGCACCAGTGGATACGTCCGGCCGTCGATCTCGACCTTCGTCGGGGGCGCGCCGCCGAGGTCACTCAGCGCGTCGTACACATGGCCGGACACGGTGACGAGGATCTGTCCGGCGGAAACGGTCGCCGGCAACTCGCAGGTCTCCGGGGTGAGGAGCTCAATGATCGGCGCGGGGACTTTGAGATCTTCCTCCGCGTCGCCCAGCTCGACGAGATCGAAGCGGGTCAGCGGCCGCTTACCAGTACGGTATTCGACCGGCGGACTCCCGGTGTTTCCCGGCATCCCGTCCCGCATCTGCCCGTTGATCTGTTCCACACTCCCTGCAGGGATCAGGGTAACCCCGGGCGGAGCGGCCGGCCTCGGCTCTCCGCTGGTCAGCTGGTGGGTATAGAGGTAACAGGCACCTGACCGATAGCGGGCGAAGGCGGGAGTCGTTTCGACCCGGCTCAGCTCGATGCCGTCCACCCGTTCCCCGGCGAGGATCGAGGCAGTAACGGTCGGGCCGAGGTCCTGCCCCAGCAGCTCGAGGCGAAACTCGTCGTCAGGCCGGGGCGGCACGGGATTCCCGGCCGCATCCTGGAGCTCGGCCGGGCGAACGCTCTCTTCCAGAATGGCGACCCAGTCCGATCCCGATTTGCGGACAAAGTTGAGGCGGGGGCGCATGTAGCCGGCGCGAAGCATGAGCGTCGTACCCTGATCCCATCGCACCGGGTTTCCGTTGATCACCTCCTCGAGGGTAACCTCCGCGGTGATCTCGACGTGATGGTCCCAGTTGCCCGGTGGAGACTTGAAATAGATCGAGGTCGCAGCGGTCGTCGCGCCGGGCCCCGCCGTGATGGTCAATTCATCGCCCCACGGGCCGCTGGCAGACGGCCCCACCGTGCCGGGGACGATCGAAGCCGCCGAAGGATCGTCAACCGCGGAGCTCCAGGGCGAAGTCCGCACCTTGCAACGGAACCGAGCCTCGATCAGACGGCGGGAAGGGTTTCCCAGAGGTGGCGCGAGGTAGCGCGGGGAGATTCGGATCGGCCTGGGCGCCACGGCATTCGGACCGGTGAACTGCACCAGCGGGTCTGCGAGCCTGGCCTCGAGCATGCTGTCGCGGTCCCGACTGCCCCCGAACTGGGTATGGACGTAGACCCCTGGACCGCCGGTCACCTGAGGGGGTGGGCCATCGAAGGGAGTCGCTACGACATTCCACTCCTCGGAGAGCTCCTGGGACTCCGGATGATCGGGAAGGCGCACGTGGGCCCGAATCGTTCCCACAGC
>DATFGC010000304.1:0-7646 GCA_035249765.1 Gemmatimonadales bacterium
GCCCTTCCCTGTATGACCTGCTGGTCGAGGGCCGCGAGGTTCTCGAGGTTATTCAGCGGGACGCCGAGCTTCCCTTTCTCTCCATCCTGCCGGCGACCCAGGATCTGGTGGGTGCCGAGCTCGAGCTGGTCAACGTGGAGCACCGGGAGACCAGGCTGCGGAACGCGCTGCGACCCGCGCTGGCGGCCTTCGACTACATCATCGTCGACTGTCCTCCCTCGCTCGGTCTCATCACCCTCAACGTGCTTACCGCGGCGCACGGGGTGATCATCCCGATTCAGTGCGAGTACTACGCGCTGGAGGGAATTTCCCAGCTGCTCAACACCGTGCGGCTGGTGCAGCAGAATTTCAATCCCGACCTTGCCATCGACGGCGTCCTCCTGACCATGTACGATTCGCGGCTCAACCTCTGCCGCCAGGTCGCGAAAGACGCCAAGGAATATTTCGGACCCAAGGTGTTCAACACCGTGATTCCGCGAAACGTTCGGCTCGCCGAGGCGCCGAGCTTCGGCAAGCCGATTCTGATGTACGACGTCCAGTCGGTCGGCGCGAAGGGATATCTCTCGGTCGCGCAGGAACTGCTCAAGCGGGCCGAGTCGGGTGAGCTGTCCGCGGAGATCGAGTTGCCGCGAGGCGAGAGCCGGCCGGTCGGGGAGGTATGGGGATGACGGAGACCAAGCGGCTGGGGCGCGGGCTCGAGGCGCTGCTCGGCCCGATCTCGAAGGACGAGGCGGCCGCCAGTGGCGGGTTACGGGAGATCGCGGTGACGGCGATCGCTCCCAATCCCTATCAGCCGCGCCGGGAGTTCGAGGAGGCGCCGCTTCAGGAGCTGGCCGATTCGATTGCCGCCTCGGGGCTGCTCCAGCCGGTGGTGGTGCGGGCCCGGCCCAACGGGCGCTACGAGCTGATCGCGGGCGAGCGGCGCTGGCGCGCGGTGCAGCGGCTGGGCTGGCAGAAGATCCCCGCGGTGATCAAGGAGGTGGATGACCGCGCGCTGCTCACCCTCGCCCTGATCGAGAATCTCCAGCGCGACGATCTCTCGCCGCTCGATGCCGCGGTGGGCTATCAGCGGTTAATGGAGGAATTCAGCCTGCCGCAGCAGGAAGTGGCCCGGCTGGTGGGCAAGGACCGCTCGACGGTCAGCAACACCCTTCGGCTGCTCCGGCTCCCCACCGAGGTGCAGACGCTGTTGCAGCACCGCAAGCTCTCCGAGGGTCACGCCCGCGCCCTGCTCGCGCTCAACGATCCCCGGGAGATGGTTCGGCTGGCCGCCGAGTGCTCCGCTGCTGAGTGGTCGGTGCGGGACCTCGAAGCGCGGGTTCGCGGGGAGCAGGTGAATGCCGCCCCGGGAGCGCGGAAGACGATCCGGCGGCCCCGGGCCGAACCGCGGAATCCGAGCGCCGATGTGCGGCTGGTGGAGGACGCTCTGCGCAAGCGGTTGCAGACCGACGTCCGGGTGACGGCCCGCCGGCGGGGACGTGGCGCAGTCACGATCCACTACTACTCCAACGACGACCTGGCGCGGCTGCTCGAGCTCATCCTGGGCGCGCCCTTCACCGGATGACCTCCGGCAGGGGGCGCCGCAGCGTCTCCTTCATCGTTCAGCGCGACGGAGCGCTCCACTCCCAGACCTACCGGGTGCCGGTGTGGCTGCTGCGCACCCTCATGGTGCTCGCCGTCGCCCTTACCGTACTGTTCGTCCTCGGCGTGGCGTTCTACGCACCCATAGCCCGCCAGGCCGCGCGGGTGCCTTCGCTGGAGCGGGAAGTCGAGCGGCTCACGACCGACAACGCCAGGATCCGGGAGCTCGCCGCCGCGCTCGACAGCGTCGAGGCAAATTACGAACGTTTGAGACAGATGGTAGGCGCCGATATCGTTCCCGATCGCGTCGCCCTGGCGAGTCAGCTGCCGATTGCCCCTCCGATTTACGCCTCGAATCCGCTCAACCCCGCGATTTACGAGACCGACCCTTCCGTCCCGGGCCATTGGCCCCTGGACCAGCGAGGCTATGTCACGCAAGGACAAGCCCTGGCCGACAGCACCAAGGACGACCATCCCGGCATTGACATTGCTGTGCCGGTAGGGAGCCTGGTGCGTGCCGCCGGGGGAGGGACGGTCCTCCAGACCGGAGAGCACGAGGCCTACGGACGCTTTGTGCTGATCGAGCATCCCGAAGGCTACCAGTCCATGTATGGTCATCTCTCGCGCATTCTGGCTATCCAGGGGACGCCGGTGCGTGCCGGGACCGTCATCGGCCGCAGTGGCGACACCGGCCGGTCGTCGGCGCCGCACCTGCACTTCGAGATTCGCCACCACGGCGTCTCGATCGATCCCGGTACGATGGTGAAGGAGACACGCTGATGGGCATCTTCTCGGCTCCCGCGACCGCCACCACGCCCTTTGTCGAGCGGCGGAAGCACGGTGGCATCCCCCAGGGGGGACTCTCGATCATCGCGAAAGACTTGACCATCGCGGGCGACCTGCACGCGGCCGGCGTGATCCGGGTCGAAGGCCGGGTGATCGGGAACGTGCACGCTGGCGACCAGGTGCTGCTGTCCGAGGGGGGCGTGATCGAGGGCGACGTGCTGAGCCGGGAAGCGGTGATCGGCGGGCGGGTACACGGGTCCATCAGCGGGGAAGAACGGGTCGAGCTCCAGGCCAGTGCGGTTGTGCACGGCGATATCGTCACCAGAAGGCTGCTGATCCAGGAAGGCAGCGCCATCAACGGGGCGGTGAAAATGGAGAGCGTCACGGTGCTCGAGGCCGAGCGGGTCGGTGCGTCGGAGTGAGGAAGCAGCTCTTCCTTGCGCTTTCCCTCCTCGTCGCGGGCTGCAGTAAGGAGGCTCCGCCTCCGGCCGGTTTCCGGGTAGGCCTCATCACTCCAGGGTCGGTGGCCGACGCGGCGTGGAACTCCGGCGCGTACACCGGCCTGCACGCCATCCGCGATTCACTGGGTGCCAGGGTGAGCCACGTGGAGGCCCGAACCCCCGGAGAGCAGGAAGAAGCGCTCCGGACCTACGCCGCCCAGGGATACAACCTGGTCTTCGGCCACGGCTTCGAGTTCCAGGGGCCGGCCGAACGGATCGGCGCCGAGTATCCCAAGACCATCTTCGTGGTGACCTCGGGTGAGCGGGTGTCGGCGACCGGGAATGTGGTCCCGATGGTCTTCGGCATCGAGCAGGCGACCTATCTGGCGGGGATGATCGCCGGCGGGATGACGCGATCCAACCGGATCGGCTTCATCGGCGGCATCGAACTCCCTCCCATCAAGCGCGGCTATGACGGCTGGGTCAACGGCGCCAAGGCGGTGAATCCGTCGGTGGACAGCCGGATCGCCTACCTCAACACCTTCGATGATGCCGCGGCCGGACGCGAGGCGGCGCTGGCCATGATCCGCCTCGGCGTGGACATGTTGCACCACAACGCAGACCAGGCGGCACTGGGACTCTTCCAGGCGGTCAAGGAGAGTTCCGGAGTTTTTGCCTTTGGCGCCAACCTCGATCAGAGCGCGCTGGCCCCCGACCGGGTCCTCGGCTCCGTCGTGATCGACCTGCCCAAAGCCTTCCTCGCGATCGCCCGCGAGGTCGAGAGCGGCAACTTCATCCCGAAGGTGGAGACCTTCGGGCTGAGCGGCGGGGTGATGCGCTACGATCCCAACCCGGGCATGGCGGACCGGATCCCGGCGGCGCTGGCAGCCCGGGTGAAGGCGGCGAGTGATTCGATCATCGCGGGGACGCTGAAGCCTCTCGGCGGGCACTAGGCAATGGGCAATGGGCAATAGATAGCGCGCTGTATCCTGGCTGGTGATTCCGGTATCCTTCAGGAATGACCGGTCCCAGGCCTGCCGACGACATCCAGCCCGTCTCTCTCGCGGCGATCGCCGCGTATCTCGACGATTATCTCCGGGTGGGCGAGGTCCCCGACGAGCCGGGAGCGCTCAACGGGCTCCAGGCGGAGAACCAGTCTGGCACCGTCTCCCGGATCGTGGCGGCGGTGGATGCGTCCCTCGCCACCATCGAGACCGCCGCGTGCGAGGAGCCCTGCCTGCTCCTGGTGCATCACGGGCTGTTCTGGGACGGCAACGTGCCGCTGACCGGCCGGCGCTACCGCAGGGTTCGCGCGCTGCTCGAGAACAACATCGCGCTGTACTCCGCCCACATCCCCCTCGACGTCCACACCGAAATTGGCAACAACTACGTGCTGGCCCGGCAGCTCGGGCTCGGTGCGCTGGAATTCTTCGACCTGTATCGCGGGGTTCCGCTCGGGGTCAAAGGGCGGCTTTCGAAGCCGGTCCCCCGGGCAGACTTCGTCGCCCGGGTCGAAACCCTCCTGGGCTCCGCGGCGAAGCTGATGCCGGGCGGGCCCGAGCAGAGCGATTGGGTGGGCATCATCACCGGAGGAGCGGGAAGCCGGATCGCGGCGGCGCAGGCGGCAGGAGTCGACACCTACGTCACCGGCGAGGGCGCCCACCACACCTACTTCGATGCGATGGAGCTGGGGATCAACGCCATCTACGCCGGGCATTACGCCACTGAAACGGTGGGGGTCAAAGCCCTGGCCGAGCACTGCGCGGCAAAGTTCGGGCTGCCGTGGGAGTTTCACGATCATCCGACGGGACTGTGAGCGGTGAGCCCTTCGCTGCGCTCAGGGCAGGCTGGTGAGCGGTGAGCGGGAACACCAGCATCCAGCCTCTAGCACCAAGCATCTCTTGAGCCCTCTCCTCGAGCTTCGGGGAATCCGCAAGTCCTTCGGCCCCGTGCGCGCGGTGCGCGGGGCCGATTTTTCACTGGCCGCCGGTGAAGTGCATGCCCTGGTGGGCGAGAACGGGGCGGGCAAGTCCACCCTGATGCATATCGCCGCCGGCATGGTGCTCCCCGACGCCGGGACGATCCAGGTGAACGGCCGGGAAGTCCGTGTCCACTCCCCCCGGGAGGCCCGTGAGCTCGGCATCGGCATGGTGCACCAGCACTTCACCTCCATCCCCGGGCTGACGGTCGGGGAGAACCTGGCCTTGGCTGTTGGACGGCTGGACCCCTCGGGGCACTCGGGGGGGACCGGCTGGACGGCTGGGCAGATCGAAAGCCGGCTGGCGAAGGGAATCGACCTGCGATCCCCGGTGCATTCTCTGAGCGTTGCGCAGCGGCAGCGACTCGAGATCCTGAAGGCACTCGCCACCGGAGCCAGGATTCTGCTGCTGGATGAGCCGACTGCCCTCCTTACCCCGCCCGAAGTCGAAGACCTCCAGGGCCTGATCCGCGAATTCGTGGCATCGGGCGGCGCGGTGGCGCTCATCACCCACAAGCTCCGCGAAGTGCTTGGCACGTCGGACCGGGTGACGGTGCTGCGCCGGGGCATCGTCAGCTTGCGCGGGGCGACAACGGACCAGACCGAACAGTCCCTTGCGCACGCGATGATCGGAGCCGAGCGAGTCGCGAGTAGCGAAGCGGGAAGCGGGGAGCAGCGAGACCCCTTCGCTACGCTCGAGGTGACTGCAGGGGCGCTCGGGGTGACTGTCGGGATTGGGGGTATCGAGCTCCGCGCGGGAGAGCTGGCCGGGATCGCGGCGGTGGAGGGGAACGGCCATCGGGAGCTGCTTCGCGCGATTGCGGGACTCGGCGCGCTCCCCGGCGTCCGGGTGAAAGGGACGGTGGCCTTCGTGCCCGAGGACCGCACCGGCGAGGGGCTGATCGGCGAGCTGAGCCTCACCGAGAACTTGGTGCTCGGGCTGGGCGCCGACCCGCGCTGGGCCCGGGGAGCTCGGCTTGACTGGAATGCGGCGCGGCAGCGGGCCTCGGAGCTTATCGAGGCCTTTGACATCGTTGCGCCCGGCCCGGACGCGCGGGCTGGAACGCTGTCCGGCGGCAATCAGCAGAAACTCCTGCTGGCCCGGGCCCTGGAAGGGCAACCGGGGGTGCTGGTCATGGAGAATCCCACCCGTGGCCTGGATGTGCGGACCACCGACGAAATGCACCGGAGACTTCGCGGGGCGGCATCCGCCGGAGTCACGGTGATCGTCCACTCCACCGACCTCGACGAGGTGCTGGCGCTGGCGGACCGCGTGCTGGTGGTGCTCCGGCAGGAGGTGCGGGAGGCGCCCCGGGGCGCGGACCGGCGGCTGGTGGGGGGGATGATGCTGGGCGTGGAACACGGTCAACGGTCAACGGTCAACGGTCAACGGTGAAGGGCCCCGCCCTCAGGGCTCTGCTCACCGGAACGATCGCGCTGCTGATCGGATTTGCCGTGCTCGCGATGGGGCTGGCCGCCGCGGGTTATGACCCGGTGCTCGCGCTGGGCTCCCTCTGGCGCGGCGCGTTCGGGTCCTGGTACGCGCTTACTTCCGCTACCCTGGTCCGCTCGATTCCTCTCATCATCCTCGGCCTGGGCGTAGCCCTCGGATTCCGTGCCGGGGTCTTCAATATCGGCGCCGACGGGCAGTTCTACGCCGGAGCGATCGCGGCCACCTGGGTTGGTCTGCAGGTAGCGGGGTGGCCGGCATTCGCCGCGATCGGCGCGGTCTGGATCGCGGCCCTGGTGGCGGGCACCTTCTGGATCGTGGTGCCGGTGCTGCTCAAGGTGCGCTTCGGCGTACTCGAGGTGATCTCCACTCTGCTGCTCAATTTCGTAGCCGAGGCGATGGTGAGCTACGCAGTCACCGGACCGTTGATGGAGGCCAAGCGGATCTACCCCCAGAGCGATCCGGTCGCGGCCGCCGCCCGGCTTCCGGCGCTTTCCGGCAGCAGGCTCCATCTCGGAATTCTGGTCGCGCTGGTGCTCGCGGTCCTGCTCTGGTGGGTCTTTACCCGGACCGCCTGGGGCTTCCGGCTCCGGGCGGTGGGCCTGGGACCTCGCGCGGCGGAGGTAAGCGGGAGGATTTCGTCCCGCCGGGTGGTGGCGGTGGCGCTGCTCTGCTCCGGAGCGCTGGCAGGGCTGGGCGGCGGGGTGGAGATCGGCGGGGTAACCTACGCGCTGTTCCAGAACCTTTCGCCGGGCTACGGGTTCAGCGCCATCGCGGTGGCGCTGCTGGCCCGGAATCATCCGATCGGCGTGGTCTGCACCGGCCTCCTCTTCGGGGCGCTGGAGGCCGGAGCGCAGGGAATGCAGCGCGAGGCGGGCGTGCCGGCGGTCGCGGTCCAGGTGACCGAAGCAGTGATCATCCTGGTCATCGTGCTGGCCGAAGTTCTGGTGCGGCGCGCCGGCACGCTGCGGGCGAGCCAGCCGGGGACGGAGGAGCGGTGATGGACGGCGACGGCCTGGTCCTGCTCACCGGATTCCTTGCGGCGGCGATCCGGATCTCCACTCCGCTGCTGCTCGCCGCCACCGGGGAGATGCTCAACGAGCGGGCCGGAGTCGTCAACCTCGGGATCGAAGGAGCGATGCTGGCCGGAGCGCTTGCCTCGGCCATCGGAGCGGCGACGTACGGCAGCGGCGCCGGGGTGGTGCTCGCGGTGCTGGCCGGGATGACGGTGGCGGCGCTCTTTGCGGCGGTGGCGATCGGGGCCCGGGCAGATCAGATCATCACCGGCACCGCGATCACCCTGGGGGCGATCGGCCTCACCGGCACCATATATAGGACTGCATTCGGACCCGGGGGACCGGGACTCACCCTGCCCACGCTCCCCGTAGTTGCGATCCCCGGGCTGTCGGCC
>DATFGC010000305.1:0-7820 GCA_035249765.1 Gemmatimonadales bacterium
AGAACGCCAGCGCCTCCCACGACCGGGCGGCCCGGCGGCGCACGCTCCGCGGTCGGAGTCGGGCCATGCCACCGGCGTAGAGCGCCGCGGTTGCCACGAGGCCCACCGCCACCGCCGGGTCGAGGCTCCAGGCCGACCAGAGGTCCTGCGGCGCGAGCGGCGCCCCGTCGTGAAGCAGCGCCGGTGCCGTCATTGGCAAGGGTGGAAGAAGAAGTTGGCTGACCACTGGGCCGCGATGGCGAGCGAGGCCATCGCGCCGATGAGCATGCCGAGCACCGCCAGGAAGCGGCTCCGGCCCTCGGGTCCGCCCTCCTCGGCCGCGTGGCCCCCGCCCCAACGGCGCCACTGCCCCCAGCCGAGCCGGACGCCGAGGAGCGCGAGGCCAAGGCTGACGGCCCAGGTGAGGTGCACCGGCAGCATGTCGCCAGTGGTGCAGGCGCGGTCCGCGAAGATGTAGGCGATCTCCAGTCCACCGAGCGTCGCAGCCGCCGGGAGGAGATTGGCCGCCCAGAGCACGCCGTACCGGGTGCCGTCCGCGAGAGGAGTGCCGGTCTCGGTGGTCATCGCGTCTCAGAGCAGCCGGGGGCTCAGGTACAGCGTGAGGTACAGCGGGATCCAGCTCCCGACGAAGAAGTACCAGTAGAACGCGCTATCGGATGCGTCGGAGAAGTGCTTCTCCTCGAAGTCATTGGTGAAGATGAAGAGGGTGAACACCAGGGTCTCGAGCACCTGCAGGAGCAGGATGGTGCCGTGGAAGCCCGCCGTCATCCAGGCAATCGAGCCGTACGCGTTGGTGTCCCAGCGCACGTTGAGGGCGAGGAAGTCCTGCCAGCGGAGAAAGAGGAAGGACACGGCAAACGCCGAGGCCACCACGAACCAGCGCTGGAGCGCGGGGAGGTCCAGTCGACGCGCGGCGCGGTCCCCGAGCGCGACCGGGATACAGCTGACGAGGAGGACAACCACGTGTACCGTGGGCCAGACGAGCGACGGCCGGAGCGTGTGCTCCGGCGGCCAGCTCGTGAAATTCAGCCGGAGGTAGAAGTAGCTCGCCACGCACACGAGGAGAGTCGTCCCCTCGATCAGCATGAAGCCAAGCGTGCCCCACCACATGTGGCTCCGATGGCCGAACACCGTGGTGGGCAGCCTGGAGACGTCGAGCGCGCGGACCGGCGCGGTCATGCCTCCCGCTCCTCCCGGAGCTGGAGTTCGTGCTCCTTCCGGGTGGGCCAGCCCCAGCCGATGAAGGCGATGGTGATCAGCACCGCGCCGATCGGGAGGCCCCAGGGCGTGAAGACGAGGGTGATGAAGGTGACGCCCGTGGCGATCGCCGCGACCAGCGGCCATATGGTCGGGTCCGGCAATCGCATGCGGCTGTCCGGCTCCGCGTCCATCATGGTGGTCACCAGGATCTCGCGCATGTCGGTGCGGAGACCGGTCACAACCGCCGGGGCGGGCGCCTGCTTCCAGAGCGGCGAGCGGCTCTGCACCGTCGGGATGAGGTGGAAGTTGTACGAAGGCGGAGGCGAGCTGGTGCTCCACTCGAGCGTCGAGGCACTCCAGGGATCGTCGCCGGCGGGAGTGCCACCGCGGACGCTCCGCGCGAGGTTGACGAGGAAGACCGCCACGCTCACGGCGATCGTCAGCGCTCCGACGGTCGCCACGAAGTTCAGCGGACCCCAGCCGGTCTCCGGCAGGTAGGTATAGACCCTCCGCGGCATCCCGTCGAGGCCCAGCTGGTGCATCGGGAAGAAGGTGAGGTTCACTCCGATGAAGAAGAGCCAGAAATGCCAGCGCCCCAGCCGCTCGCCCAGCATCCGCCCCGTCACCTTCGGCCACCAGTAATAGAACGCGCCGAAGAGCGGGAACACCGCGCCGCCGAGCAGCACGTAGTGGAGGTGCGCCACCACGAAGTAGGTGTCGTGCGCCTGCACGTCGTACGGCACCGAGGCCACCATCACCCCGGTGAACCCGCCGATGATGAACACCACCACAAACCCCAGCACGAAGAGCAGCGGCACCTGGATCCGGGGCCGTCCCGACCAGAGCGTCGCGATCCAGCAGAAGAACTGGACCCCCGTAGGAATCGCGATCGTCATGCTCATCGCGCTGAAGAAGCTCTCGCTGAGCTGCGGGATACCGGTGGCGAACATGTGGTGGACCCAGAGCCCGAACGCCATGAAGCCGGTCACCACCAGCGCCAGCACCATCACCGGATAGCCGAAGATCGGCCGGCGGGCGAGAGTCTCCACGATGCTGGAGACGAAGCCGAGGGCCGGCACGAAGATGATGTACACCTCGGGATGCCCGAAGAACCAGAACAGGTGCTGCCAGAGCAGCGGGTCGCCGCCCTCCGCGGGGTTGAAGAGGTGAGTGGCGATCAGCCGGTCGGCGGCGAGGAACTGGCTGGCGACCGCGACCCAGGGCATGGCGAACATGACCATGAACGCGGTGACCACCTGGGCCCAGACGAAGAGGGGCACCCGGTCAAGCGACATCCCCGGGGCCCGCTGCTTGAAGGCCGTGACGATGATCTCCACGGCGGTGATGAGGGCGGAGATCTCCGTGAACGTGACCGTCTGGGCGTAGATGTCGCTCCGCTTGCCGGGGGAGAACTCGGGTCCTGCGAGCGGCACGTAGCTGAACCAGCCGGCTTCCGGGCCGACATTCAGCAGAAACCCGGCGTAGAGGAACACCCCCCCGATCAGGTAGACGTAGTAGCCGTAGAGGTTGAGCCTGGGGAAGGCGATGTTCCTCGTCCCGACCATCAGCGGCACGAAGTACAGCCCGACCGCCATGAGGATAGGCACCGCGAAGAGGAACATCATCGTCGTGCCATGGGTGCTGAAGACCTGATTGTACTCGTCCGGCCCGATCAGTGCGTTTTCGGGCCGGGCCAGCTGCAGCCGCATCAGCGCCGCCTCGATCCCTCCCAGGAGGAAGAACGCCATCGCCGTGACGATATAGCGCTTGCCCACCGACTTGTGGTCGGTGTTGATGAGCCACCCCCACAGGCCGGGGGGGCTGCACCAGGAGCGCTCCAGCGCGCGCCGCTCGCGCTCCAGCCTCTCGGGATCGAGCGGATCGATCGTCACCTGCTCGGCCGGCGCGACCGGGTGGGCCGTCATCGGAGGGTCGCCAGGTAGGCGAGCAGCGCCTGGAGGTCCTGCGGGTCCAGCGCGTTGGGCGGCATCCGGACCCCGGGCTTGATCTGCTGGGGATCGACGATCCACCCGGCGAGGTGACCCCGCGTATTGGGCAGGGTGCCCGCGCCGATGGTCCGGCGGGCGGCGAGGTGCGTGAGGTCGGGACCGACGCGGCTCCCGGCGGGTGTTCCCGCGACCGCATGGCACATCACGCAGCTGGACGAGAGGAACACCTCCTGGCCCCGGCGCCCGAGCGAGTCCGTGGGCGTGCGCGCCGTATCCCGCTGGCGCTCGAGCCAGGCGGTGAACTGACCGGGCGGCTCGACCACCACCAGGAACGCCATCTTCGCGTGCTGATGCCCGCAGAACTCGGCGCACTGTCCTCGGTAGACGCCGGGCGTGTCCGCCTGGAACCAGATGCTGGTCTCCTGGCCGGGGATCATGTCGCGCTTCACGCCGAGGTTGGGGACCCAGAAGCTGTGGATCACGTCACCGCCGCGCAGCTCGAAGACCACCGGACGCCCCACCGGAACGTGAATCTCGTTGGCGGTCGTGGCCCACCGGTTCGCGACCGAGTCGCGGTACTCCACCTCCCACCACCACTGCCTGCCGGTCACCCGCACCTGCAGCGCTTCCGGCGACGGGGTCGCGGCGAGCTGCCGTCCGGTCCCGAAGCTCAGCAGCAGGACTGTCACCAGCGTTGCTGCGGTGGCGCCGGCGGCCACGGCGACGGCCATCGCCATCCGACGCTCGCGCGCCGGCTCCTCGGGGCTCTCCCCCTCCCCCCGGCGGCGGAAGATTGCCGCGAGCAGGGCCACCACCACCAGGACGAACACCACGGCCGAGATCAGGTAGAGGAGGTCACCCAGCCGGTCGAGGAGCTGCGCCTGTGGGCCGGCGGGAGCGTGTGCGGAGTGCTGGCCGGGGAACTGGATCACGGCTGCTCCGACTGGGGCGGCCGGCTCGACTCGAGGGGGCGCTGCTTTTGCGTGGCCTGCTCCTGCGGCGCGCCGTAGAGCGCGTCGTCCCGGCCCGGGGCCACGTCCTTCCGGAGAAGTCCGCTCATCGCGCGGATGTAGGCCACCAGCTGCCATACCTGGCCGGTGACAATCTTCCCGCCGAAGGCCGGCATCCCGTTGGGCCGGCCCTGGACGATGGTGGCGAAGATGTTCTCCGGATCGCTGCCGTAGATCCACTCGTCGTCCATCAGCGGCGGACCCATCGCCCCGCCGCCGTGTCCGTGGCAGCCCACGCAGTTGAACTGGCTGAACCAGCGCTTCCCTTCGGAGACCGCGTACGCGTTGCCCTCGTACGCGCTCTTGAGTCGTACCTGCCGGACCGGCGGTCCCGGCTGCAGCGGGCTCAGGCGCAGCGAGGTGTCGGCGGTGGCGGTGGGCGGGAGCTCGCGGAACCGTCTGGTTTCCCGCTCGCAGCCCAGCCCGGCCGCGAGCACCAGCAGCGCGATACCCAGCGACCGCGCGTCAGGGGAGGCCGAAGACATAGAGCATGCCGCCCTTCGTGGTGTGCTGGGGCAAGTCCTTCATCGCATTCACGAACCCGCCGCCCGCGGTAGAGTCGCGGGGGTCGAGTCCCGCCGACACGATCGCCCCGGACCAACCACCCACGCCCGCGAGCACCGCCACGTACTGCTTGCCGTCGGGTCCCCGGTACGTCACCGGCTGACCGATGATCCCCGAGCCCGTCTTGAATCGCCACAGCTCCGCGCCGGTGCGTGCATGGATCGCCTTGAACCAGCCGTCCATGGTGCCGTAGAACACCACATCGCCGGCGGTGGTGAGCGTGCCGCTCCAGACGGGGAAACGCTCCTTCAGGGTCCAGACTGCCTTGCCGGCGACCGGGTCCCAGGCGCTCAGCTCGCCCCGGTGACCTCCCGGGCCGGCGTAGTACTTCACGTTCGCCCCCACGTACGGCGTGCCGGCGATGTAGTTCGCATCCGTCGCCTCGAAGTCCATGCAGAGGTTCTGGTGCGGTATGTAGAGCAGGCGGGTCCGCGGGGACCAGGCCATCGGCTGCCAGTCCTTCGCGCCGGGCGCGCTGGGACAGATCATCCGGACTACGGTGCCGGTCTTCGGCTCCTTCTCCGACACCGGCTGCACTCGGCCGGTGCGAAGGTCCACGCCGCGATACGCGGTGATGAAATGGAACGGCTGGGCCGACAGCACCTCGCCGCTGGTCCGGTCCAGCACGTAGACGTAGCCGTTGCGGTCTGCGTGCACGAGAACCTTTCGCGGGGTGCCCTTCCAGTCGAGATCCAGCAACACGTTCTCGTTGATTCCGTCGTGATCGAAGAGATCGTGCGGGTTCCACTGATAGGCCCAGACGCCCTGACCGTCGTCGGGGTCGCGGGCGAAGACCGCCGAGGTCCACTTGTTGTCGCCAGGGCGTACGTCGGGGTTCCAGGGCCCGGGATTCGCGGTGCCGTAGTAGACCAGGTCCAGGCCCGGGTCGTAGGAAACGAAGCCCCAGACGTTGCCGCCGCCGATCTTCCAGGCATCGCCCGGCCAGCTCTTCACGCCCAGGTCGGACTCGCGGTCCGCGGAGTAGAAGGGCTTGAAGCGCTCGCCCAGCAGCACCTCCTCGTCAGGTCCCGTGCTGTATGCCCGCCACGCGATGGTCCCGGAGGCGGCATCGAGAGCCGTGATCCATCCCCGCACCCCCAATTCGCCGCCGCTGTTGCCCACCAGTACCTTCCCCTTCACCACCAGCGGAGCCATGGTCATCGTCTCGCCCCGGTTGATGTCGCCCAGCCTGGTACGCCAGATCACCTTCCCGGTCTTCGCGTCCACCGCGATGGTGTTGTTGTCAAGCGTGTTGAAGAACACGCGGCCGTCGGCATAGGCCGCGCCGCGGTTCACCACGTCGCAGCAGGCCACACCCTGCGCCGCCGACTCGGGCTTGGGCTCGTACGACCAGCGGGTCGAGCCCGGGTTGGTGAGATCGAGCGCGTGGAGGATGTTCGGGAATGGGGTGACCACGTACATGGCCTGCTCGGCCACGATCGGGGCCGCCTCCTGGCCCCGCAGCACACCGGTGGAGAAGGTCCAGGAGACCTCGAGCCGGGCGACGTTGCCGGCGGTGATCTGGGTCAGCCCGCTGAAGCGGGTGTTGGCGTAGTCGCCAGAGGCGATGGGCCACTCGCCGTCCGGTGCGCCGACCTCCGGGGGCACCACCGTGTCCAGCCCGGGCTCGCTCGCGCCGAGCGACTGGTTGGCTGGGAGGCTCTCGGCGGAGGGCGGGGGCAACTGGGACTCGGAGCAGGCGAGCACGACGATCGCGCCAACTGCGAGCGGAGCTCTGGCCATGTCACACCAACCGGTTGTGGCCGCCACGATCGGCCGAGGGAGTCAGCTTGGGATGATGTATGAGTTTTTGATGGGGCGGCGCAGCGATCTACATCACCGGATGCCAGGACGAAGCGGGGCGATCACTTGCAGTGGACCTCACAGAGACTCGGGCAAGTCGGTCGTGTAGATCTCCTCGCGGACCGGCCGGAATCCGCGCTTCCGGTAATTGGGAAGGGCCGCGGGATGATCGAGGGTACAGGTGTGGAGCCAGACTCGCATCGGCCGCATGGCCCACGCCTCTCGCACCGCAAGCGTGAGCAGGTGCCCGCCCCAGCCGCGACCGACGAACTCCGGCAGCAGCCCGAAGTATGCCACTTCGACGGAGCCGTCCTCGTGCCGGCGCAGCTCGAAGTAGCCTGCCGGCGCGCCTCTAGAGCTCAGCAGCCAGAGCGAGACATCGGGGTTGGCGAGATAGGCGCTCACCTGCTCGTCGGTCCACTTCAGACGGTCTACCCAGTGGTAGGCTCGTCCCACCTCCTCGTAGAGATAGCGGAAGAACGACCCCGGACAATCTTCCACACGCTCCAGCCGGGGAGCGTCCGCTGGCTCGGGGGCGGGTACCAGATCGTCGGGGTACGGCATCTCGAGATAAGTGCGCACCACCTGAACCCTCGGCATGGCGGCTATACTAGCCGCCGTCGCCCGAAAACGAAAAGCCCCGGATCGCTCCGGGGCCCCCGTCCTGAGGTCGAGCACCAGCCTTACTGAGGCGGGGCCTGATCGGTCGGGTCAGGCACACCCGGATCGGCCGGGACGGTCGTGGTGTCAGTGCCCATACCGGAGTCCATACCGGAAGTGTCGATCCCCGTGGAGGGCTCGGTCGGATACGCCGTGGTGTCTACGCCGGCCGCGCCGGTGTCAGGTACATACGCGCCGGTGTCAGGCGAGGTCGGGGTGGTCATCGTGGTGTCGACGCCCGTTCCCCCGTACCCGGTGGTATCGGTCGGCGCCGGGTACTGCCCGACCGTGGTGTCGGTCGGCGTGGTCGGGGTCATACCGGTGTCGGCCGGCTGGGTGACGTCACCGGTGGCGCCGGTGGTGTCCCACTGCCCGGTGGCGGTATCCACCTCGGTCGTCACAGCGGTAGTGTCGCCGCGATCGGGGGCCGCGCCGACCTCCTCATCGCTGCTCTTGGCGCAGGCCGCGAACATTGCGGCTGCGGCCAGGATCCAAAGCGTCTTCATAGCGTTCATCCCCTAATCGTCAGAGGTCTCGCCCGCTCCGGGCGCTGTCTCGCCCCGGAATGGAGACGGGCCACGGGTATAAGTTCCGGTTCGCGGGGCAAACCTAAGCCAAGGCCCGGGCCCGGGAC
>DATFGC010000306.1:0-8115 GCA_035249765.1 Gemmatimonadales bacterium
GCGCGGCCGAAAGTGGAGCTTCGTCCCGGCCGATTCGCAGCAGTCCGGTGGCACTCTTCCGCCGGGAGCATGCTCCGGCCTGGTTCCGGCTCACCGAGACAGAGCCGGGGCGGCTTTCCAGCTACGGCGCCGCCGTGGAGGAGGTCCTGACCCGGCGAGGGGCATCGTTTCTTCCCGAGCTGGTGTCCGCCTCGGGGCTACTGGCGACCCAGGTCGAGCAGGCGCTGGGTGAGCTGGCGGCGGCGGGGCGGGTCACTTCGGACAGCTTCGCCGGGTTGCGCGCCTTGCTCACTCCGGCGTCGCGCCGGCCTCCCATTTTCTCGACCCGGCGCCGGCGTCGGGGGCCGCAAGCGGGGCTGGAGCAGGCGGGCAGATGGTCATTACTGAGGCAACAGGCAGCAGGCAACAGGCAACAGGCAGAAACCGCCTCGTCCCTGGAGCTCCATGCCCGGACCCTGCTCAAGAGATACGGGGTGGTGTTCCACCGGCTGTTGGCGCGCGAAAGCATTCGGGCGCCCTGGCGCGATCTGCTGATGATCTACCGCCGGCTCGAAGCCCGCGGCGAGATCCGGGGCGGACGGTTCCTGGCCGGTGTCACCGGGGAGCAGTTCGCGCTGCCCGAGGCGGTTGCCCGGCTCCGCGCGATCCGGCGGCGGGATGACAAGCCGGGACACCTGGTCACAATCTCCGCCGCCGACCCGCTCAATCTGATCGGGATCGTAACGCCGGGAGAGCGCATCGCCTCTATCAGGTCGAGCCGGATTGTGTTCGAGGATGGAGTGCCGCTGGCGGTGCTGGAAGCCGGGAGCATCCGTCCGCTGGCCGATTATCCGGTGGATCGGGAAGCGGAAATCGCGGCCAGGCTCAGCAGAATTGGATCCAGGGTCACCGCGAGGGACCACAGATCCGAGTCATTGCGAGGGATCGCAGATCCCGAAGCAATCTCGCCGCGATGAGACGAGATCGCTTCGGCCTCCGGCCTCCCGATGACTAGGCAGCCGCCATCTGCTCGCAGGACTCGGCGCAGCGGCGGCACTGCTCGGCGCACTCCTTCATCGTCTTGTCCGAGGGATCGACCCGCTCGCAGTCCTCGGCGCAGCGCCGGCAGACCTCGGCGCACACTCCGCAGATCTGCATGTGTACGTCCGACTGACGGATCATGAAATCCGCCGAGATGGCGCAGATCCTGGCGCAATCGGTGAGCAGCCGGATATGGTCGGGATCGGCGTGCTTGCCGCCGAGATGGAGGCAGTGCGCAAGCGTCGCTTCGCAGGTCGTGTAGCAGCTCAAACACTCGTCAACGCATTCGCGCATCGCGGTATCGAGGTGGGTCGCCATGAGATGGGGCATTTTCATCCTCCGCGAGGAGTGCGGGTGGGTGTGCGGTCGGGCCCAACGTGTCTTTTGACGCCGGGAGACTTCGCCGTCGCACAGGGAGGCGGCTCAATCGGCGTACCAACCCTCAGGGAGAGAGAACATGACGATGAGACCCGACCGGCGGACGGCAGTGCTCCTGCTCGCCGCCCTGGCGCTATCCGCCGGTTCGCTGCCCGCTCAAGGCGGCACCCCCGGTTCCGCAAGCGATTCGAGCGAGGTCGCGGCCATTGTCCGGCGATTCGACGCCCTGATGGCGGCAGGCGACAGCGCGGGGTTGCTGGCGTTGCTGGCCGATGATGCGGTGATCCTGGAGAGCGGCGGACTGGAGACCCGGGCCGAGTTTCGGTCCCGCCATCTCCCGGCCGACATCGCGTTCGCCCGTGCGGTCAAGGGCCAACAGGGACCGATTATGGTGCGGATACAGGGCGATGTGGCCTGGGCCAGCTCCACCACCACCGTAGAAGGCGAGCTGCGCGGGCGGGTGATCAACTCGGTGAGCGCCGAGCTGATGGTGTTCAGCCGGGAAAGCGGGGGCTGGAAGATCCGCGCAATTCACTGGTCGTCCCGGAATCGGCGGCCGCCCGGCGGTCCCTAGGCCGGCCCACGATTCTTTCACCGGATCACCGCGGCGGGAGCGTCACGGTTTCGGGCATTCGCAGGGCGACCAGCCCGCCCGAGGCCGCGGTAAGCACGCCGATGGCGCCGATCGCGGCCGGCATCCCGAACCGGTCGGCCAGCGCGCCAGCCAGCAGGGCGCCTACCGCATAACCCGCATCCCGCCACAGCCGGTAAATCCCGACCGCGGAGCCTCGCCAGGAGGGGTGGGCCACATCGCCCACGGCGGCGAGCAGGGTCGGGTACACCATCGCCGTCCCCACGCCGAGCAGGATGCCGGTCACCATCCAGGGGGCGAAGCCGCGCACCAGGGTCATGGCCAATAGCGCCGCACCCTGGAGCACCATGCCCCCCGCAATGAGCCATTTGCGCCCGACCCGGTCCGAGAGCGCCCCGGTCCAGAGCTGGACGACACCCCAGGTCGCCGGGTAGCTGAAGGCCAGCACGCCGATCTGACCGACCGAAAGCCCCGCGCCGGCAAAAAACAGCGGGAACAGACCCCAGGCGAGGCCGTCATTGAGGTTGTTCACCAGCCCGGCCTGACTCGCGCTGGAGAGCACCGGGTCGCGCCAACTCGCCCGCAGGAACAGCTCGCGAAGCGTTGGCACGGGCGTCCGGCTCGATGCGGCACCCTGCTGGGCGCCCGCTTGGAGAGCCGCCTCGTGCCGCACGTGCGGCATGGTGTCCCGGACGAAAAACAGTGACAGCGCGAGCCCGAGCGCCGCGAAGGCGATGCCGAGATAGAACGGTTCCGGTCGAAGACCGAATCGCTCCGCGATCAGCCCGGTACCCAGGGCGGAGAGCGCCACGGCCAGATACCCGGCGAACTCGTTCAGGCCCATGGCGAAGCCGCGCCGCTCGGGGCCGACCAGGTCGATCTTCATGATGACGGTGGTGGACCAGGTGAGCCCCTGGTTGACGCCCAGCAGCACGTTGGCCAGGATGATCCAGGACCAGCTCGGGGCCCAAATGACGAGCAGCGGCACCGGGATCCCGACCAGCCAGCCGGCCAGCAGGACGCGCTTGCGGCCGAACCGGTCGCCCCATCGTCCGGCGAAGAAGTTGGTGACCGCCTTCACCGCGCCGAAGGTCGCGATGAAGGCGAGCGCGGCGCTCCGGGACGCGATCCCGAACTCCCGCTCGGCGATCAGGGGGAGGACCGTGCGCTCGAGCCCCACCATGGCACCAACGAATGCGTTGACCAGAACCAGGAGCCAGAACTGGCGCCGGTTGGCGCGGAGTCCGAGCACTGGAGCCTTCACCCGGCGACCTCGAGCCAGCGGTCGGCCGCCTGGCCCATCATGCGCTTACCTCGATCGGCCAGCCGGCTGCCTTCCAGTCCGGGAAGCCGGTTTCGAGCCGCCGGGCGTTGTACCCGCGCTTCCGCAATCGCTGGACCGCCTCGACCGAAAGGACACAGTATGGACCTCGGCAATACGCAACGACGGGACGATTCCTGGGGATCCGGGCGAGCCGGCGCTCCAACTCGGCGAGCGGGACCGAGATTGCCCCCGCGATGTGTCCGGCGCTGAACTCGGAATCGGGCCGGACGTCGATGAGGCTCACGTCACCGGCCTGGAGCCGGCGTCGCAGCTCGGCGGCGCCGACCGGCTCGAGGACATCGCGGCTGTCAATGCAGGCGCGGGCGAGCTGGTCCACTTCCGCCTGACGCCGCCGGGTCAGCGCCTGGATCCCGCGCAGGACCGGGACCAGGGAGTCGTCGGCCAGGCGGTAATACACGAACTGGCCCTCCTTGCGGCGGTCTACCATCCCGGCGGCCTTGAGGACCTTGAGATGGGCGCTGGTGTTGTTGAGCGTCAGCCCGGTTTCCCGCGCCAGGACTTCCACGCTGCGCTCGCCCTGCGCCAGGACGTCGAGCAGCTCGAGCCGCTGGGGGCTGCCCAGGGCCTTGGCGCTGGCGGCCCAGGCGAGGTAGAGCCGGTCTTTGGCCGCGCGAGTATCCATGATGACATATTCCAATATTCTAATGAATATTGGAATAATATGGACAATGCCGGGTTTGCGCAAGGAGCCCGGCCTCGCGTTCAAGACTGAAGGCTTACGGCTGAGGGCGGGTCCTGCTGCAGAGAACGATTTCCCAGAACAGCCCTCGATGAATTCTCTGGGGAACCAGATCCCCGGCCTGGAGCAGGGCGTAGATCCCGGGTATCAGATGGACGAAGGTCCGGAACGGATTCTCCGCCCGGGCCCGCCGGGCGTTCTCCCACCGCGTGTGCCCCCGGGTGATCCACCGGTCGCGGGGAAAGCTCGCCGCCCAGTACCGTCGCGCCTTCGCCGCCGTGGTCCGCACCAGCGCCTCGGCCGCGGGATAGCAGCAGATGACCCGGTCGAGGGTGACGAGGTCGGCGGGGGCCAGCTGCTCCGCAAGGTGAACCGCCGATCGGCCGCCGAGGGCGAGCAGCTCATGGTGCAGCACCCCGATCCCGGCGCCGATGTCGAGCAAGGTCTCCGCCCGGACCTGGGATTCAGACAGCATTCGCAGGATCCGCCGGGCGCTCCCGGTGGGTCCCCGGCGCCGGTAGCGGCGGAGCTCGGTCCGGGCGCGATCCGCGGTGAAGTGGCGATCCGCCGAGGCGCAGCACCCCGCGGCGGTCATCGAGTGATTCCCCGCACCGGGTCAGGCCGCGGCCGGCTTGAGCGCGGTCATCGTGACCGCTTTGACGCCGAACGCCTCAGCCGAATTCTGGGTCGACGCTTTCCGGAAGCGGAATCGCGGCACCACCGCCGAGCGCACCCTGGTAAACCCGGTCTCCTCCAGCAGCCTGAACATCTCTCCCTCCGGGAGAGCCCCGCCGATTCAGCTGGCCCAGAGCTTGGGGTCGTTCACGATGGATTACGACAACAGCTTGGCGCTGACGATGTCGGTGATCGAGAGCCGCCCCCCCGGCTTGAGGACCCGAAACAGCTCCTCCATCACCCGGCGCTTCCGGAAGGAGAGATTGATCACCCCGTTCGAAAGGACGACATCCACGGCTGCGTCCGGAAGAGGAATGCTTTCCATCGCACCGGTCCGGCATTCCATCCGGGCCCCACCGGCCGCAGCGTGGGCTTCGGCCTTCCGGCACATCGAGGGATTGAGATCGAGGCCGATCACCGACCCGGTCGGGCCGACCTGCCAGGAGGCGATGATCGAATCGAGCCCGGCGCCGCTGCCCAGGTCGAGCACGGCTTCGCCCGGCTGGAGGTTGCTTCGCTGGTGGGGGTTCCCGACTCCGGCAAAGGAATCCACCGCGCCGGCCGGGGCCCGGTCCAGCCACTCCGGAGAGTACTCGAACAGCTCGGCCGCCTCCCGGCCGTGGAAGAAGTGGAATTCGCTGCCCGGGCTGTCGGCGACTTCCTGATACATCCTCAGGATTTCGTCCTTGAGCACTCCCTCAAGGGAGGGGGGGACATCGCCGGATTGGTTCATGCTCGATCCCTTGCTGGTAGCCGGGGGAATCTGGGCCGTTCCCCCAAAACCGGCAATAACGTCCAGGAGAGATCCCGAAACGGGACCCGGCCCGCACCGATTGTCCGATGCAGGCCGGGAGTGTGCAGGGACCTCGCCACTGCGGGCTACACCCGACTGGCTGATACCCGCTGCGAGAGCCGCACGAACACTCCGCCGAGGATGAGCCCGTAGATGAGATGCCCGATCAGGCTGCCCATCGCCACCCCGCGCATCGGCGCCATCCGGAGCGGAGCAAAGGCCGGCATGCCAAGCAGGACCGGCATGAGAAGGAGCCCGCCCAGCACCCACCACACCACACCCCAGATGGCCCCGTAGGTGAATCCCGCCCCGTAGCCGACAAGCCGGCTTCCGAAGAGCCAGGCGAAGAGCCCACCGAGGACGGCGCTGTTGAACAGGTGGTAGAGCCAGCCAACGGCGATGCTGTCGGAGCGTACCACCATGGCGACCATCTGCATGACCGGCACCCTGCCGCCGTCGGGAGTCGGAGCCTGCATGATCTGCATCATGACTCCGAATACCACGCCGGCCGCGAGCCCGGCCAGGACGCCGGACCAGAGTCTGGAAGTCATAGTCTCTCCTTCAGACCGAGCGGGATCGTCAACGCGCCGCCAGCCCGTTCGCGCTGGCCGGAAGGCCGCTCACCGTGCCGATGGCGGTCAGGGATCCATCGGCGCCAACCGCGAAGGCGGCGATGGTCTGGTTTCCCGAGTTGAGCGCATAGAGATATTTGCTGTTGCGGGAGAGCGCCAGGTCGATCGGCGCCGTCCCTGGGCCGGTCACCCCGGTGAGGCCGTCGGCGTCCAGCAAGCTCAGATTGCCCTGCTGCACCGCGTAGCCGCTGATGCTGCCGCTCCCGGTATTGCTGGTGTAGGCGAAGCGGCCGTTGGCGGTCACCACGAACCAGCAGGCGGCAGTCTCGGTGTCGGGTACCGAGCCGCTGAGGAGCTGCAGCGTGCCGTCGGCGTTCACCTCGTAGGAGGATGCGGCGCTCGCGCCGGCCGCTCCGCCGAAGGCCTCCGAGACGATCAGCGCGCCGGTCCCCGAGAAGGCGAAGCCGAAGGGCGTCGCCCCGTTCGAGGGGTTGACGACCGGCGCCGAAGCGAGGCCGTCGGGGCCGACCAGGTAGGTCGTGATCTGATTGGTGGCCTTCTCGGTCACCACCAGCACCCGCCCCCGGGGATCGAACTCGATCTGTGCGGGGCCCACCCCGGCGCCGGAGAGCGCGCGAGTGGAGCCCGGGATCATGGTGAGCCCGCCCCCATGGTCGAGCCGGAATCCCGTGATATTGCCGCTTCCGCCCGCATTGAGCGCATAGACCAGGTCTCCCGAGATCGTCACGCTGATCGGCAGGGTTCCGCCCGAGGCAACCATACTGGTCGAGGTGAGCGACCCGTCACCCCCGACCTGAAAGACCGAGATGGTGTTGCTGCCGGCATTCACGGCCAGGAGCCAGTGCCCGGCGTCAGCGAGCACCAGCCCTCCCTGGTTGCCCAGCCCGCCCCCGCTCCCCAGCCCGCCGGTGGCGACCGAGGCATCCGGCGTCAGGGTGCCGTCCGCCGCGCGCCGGTAGATCAACACCGCGTTCCCGCCGGCTGCGTTGGTCATCGTATACACGCTTCCCGACCCGCCCTGCCCCGACGCGCCGAACGACGGCCCGGGTCCAACATCCTGCCTCACCGCAAGCGGCTGGTCCGCGCATCCTGCCAGCGCCACGGCCAGCACCGATCCGACGAGGAGATAGCGCTTCATGGGAAACCTCCCAGTGGTTGACGTCGCAATGCCGGACACTCGCGTGAACGGCTCGGGTCCGGCTATTCTTGGGTAACAGCGGTGGCGGCCGAAGAGTTCCCAGCGGACCCGAAATGACTCCACGAAAGCTCGATATCGAGTCGAAACGGGCCGAGTTCGAGGCCACCGCGCTGCCGCTGTTGCAGCCGCTGTACCACGCGGCCCGGCGCCTTGCGGATGGTCCTGACGATGCTGAGGACCTGGTGCAGGAGACCTGCCTGCGGGCCTATCGCACCTTCGAGAGCTTCACCCCCGGAACCAATTGCAGGGCCTGGCTGTTCACCATTCTGTACTCGGTGTACATCAATGATTACCGTCGCAGACAGCGCCGGGGACCGACGATTTCTCTCGAAGATCTCGAGGGGCGCTTCCAGCGTTACGTCGAGGGGTCGGACGAAGGGGAACCGGCCGCCGCGACCCCGCCCGCGGAAAAGCTGGGGCCTGAAGTGGACGCGGCGCTGGGGCAGCTGTCTCCCGAATTTCGGGCAGCGGTAGTTCTGGTGGACGTGGAAGGACTCTCCTACGACGAGACCGCCGCCGCACTGGGCTGCCCGGTCGGCACCGTGCGGTCGCGGCTGTTCCGGGCCCGGCGGCTCCTGTTCGGAGCGCTCCAGCGCTTCGCGGTTGAATCCGGCTTCATCAGAGGAAGCCGATGATGCCCCCAACCGGCCACTACGGAGAGCAGCTCCAGGATTTCCTGGACGGTCGACTCGGAGAGCCGGAGCGGACTCGCCTCGCCGAGCATCTGGCCGGCTGCGCCCGATGCCGCCGCGAGCTCGAAGCGCTGCGCTGGGTCAAGGAGCAGGCGCTGGGCGGACTCCCCAGCGAAGCGGTCCCTCCCGCACTCGCCGCCCGGCTGCGCG
>DATFGC010000307.1:0-4884 GCA_035249765.1 Gemmatimonadales bacterium
TGGCTTGGCTCCACGATCGCCGGGGGCCCGAACTCCATCGGCAAGCCGTCCTCGATCCGGCTGGCTTCCCGCACCGCGCGAACGCCCGCTTCCCGGCTCCCCACCAGGAACAGGTTCATTCCGCCCAGCTCGAGCGCCATCACCCGTCCGGTCAGGCTGAGGTGGTCCGACGGGCCGCGGTCCTCCCGGAGCCCATCCACCAGCCGGGCCAGCTCGGTGGCGGCCGCGCTGAGCGAGGGCTGATCCCGCCGGCGATAGGCAATCGCTCCCCGGGTGAACACGTCGGTCATTTCTCCGGGAAGCGACATCCGGTCGTGGCTCGACTCCTGATCGAAGACGGTGCCCCGCCAATCCTCCGAGTGCAGCAGATAGTGGGACCGCATGTCCACCAGCGCCCCGTGCTGTCCGTGCAGTCCGCCGCTGCCCAGGTTCTTGCGCAGCTGGCCGATGAGGTTCTGGGCCATCCCGTAGCGGCCCTGCTGAATGAGGCCGTAGATGAGCCAGCTGGAATAGTGTCCCGGGAGCGGAGCCTGGAGCCGGAGGGCGATCCGGTTCTGGGCCACCACCTCGTCCCACATGCCGAGGGCGAGGAAGATGTGGGTGGTCATGTGCTGGGCATGCGCGGCATCGGGGGCGATGCGGGCATAGGCGCGCGCCGCATCCAGACCCCGGGAGGCGTGGACCGGATCGTCGTACGCGTGAATCAAATAGTGCACCGCCCCGGGGTGCGCCGGATTGGCCCGGAAAACTGTGTCGGCCCAGGGAGCCGCGCGCAGATAAGTGACGGTGTCCCGCACTCCCTGGTTGAGGCCAAGCAGGGACAGGGAGTAGAAGGCCTTGGCCTCCAGATCGGCCGGCTGGCCCCGCACCAGCCGCTCCATCGCCAGGGCGTACAGCGTATCCCGGCGGGGCTTGGAGCCCGGTCCGTAGAGCGCTTCTACCGCGTCGAGGTAAGCCTGCTCTCGCGGAGTGGTCGCTCGGGCCCGCCTGGCCTCCGGGGTGGGGCCGAGGCGCTCCAGCGCGCTTCGAGCCGAACTCAGGTCCTGCTCGTTCCACACCGGGTGGGTATAGGTCATCGCCTCGCCCCAGTGGGCCATGGCAAATCCAGGCTCGAGCTGCTGAGCCCGGCGGAACGCCCGCTCCGCGCTCTCGTACTCGAAGCTGTGGAGGTAGAGGACGCCCTCGAGAAACGCCTCCTGGGCCGCAGGCGACCCGGAAGTCGGAAACGCGATGGTGCCGAGGCGGGGCTTGGGAGACGGGGACTGGGCCGCGGCCGGGATCGCGGCGACGAGGGCGAGCAGACCCGAGACCACGCGGTGGAACATGGCAGTAGTATAGCGAATGGCGAAGAGCGAGGAGGGATGCGGGTCTCCCCACTTCCCTCCTCGCTCTTTGCTACTCGCCAGCCAGTGGAGGCGCAGGGAATCGAACCCTGGTCCGAACCAGCTTTCAGTGCAGCGTCTACGTGCGTAGGCCGGTGTCTTTGCGTGGTCCCGGGCCGGTCATCGGCCAACCTTCCCGGAACGAACCTCCGGAGCATCTCACCTGCCGCGTCGGAGGACCACGACAGGCCAGCCCGGCTTTGCTATTCGACGCCGACGCCCCGGACGGGCTCCGTCGCCGAAGGTGCCTTCGCGAGCTTAGCTCAGCTTAGGCAGCCAGCGCCAAATCAGAGTTGGCAGTTGAACGTTTCCAAGCGGTTTTACCAGGGACCTGGACCTGGGCACGCTGCCATACCTTCTACTGACCCGTCGAAACCAGTCGCCCCCTCGTTGAGGCCCCAGAAGGATAATGGAGGCGTCGTTGGGACGGTAGGTTGCTGGACGGTAGGACGGGAGGTGTCACTTGGCGTCGTTGCGCCGTTGCGCCTTTCCGCCCGGCTCCCTAACCTTAAGAATCTCAGTAGATTACGTTTTAAGTAATCGCTTCAAGTCTCACTTTCACCTTCAAATGTGACGCAGATGATTCCACCCATTCGGGCGGCCCTTGCCTTCCTCTGCGCCGGTGGGCCCGCCATCCCGGCAACGGCCCAGCAGTCCCTCCCCCTGCGCCAGTCCTCCCTCGACTGGAGTGCCCGGGATGCCGGGTTCAGGCTGGAGCTGGACTCGACCTTCGATGCCCGCTGGCTGGGCGGCGGTGCTACCCTGCCCCGCTGGGACCTCGAAGGCCGCTGGGCCTACTTCCAGTACGCCCTGGACCCCAAGCCCATCGTGGCGGGGCCCGCCGATGACCCCTGGTGGAGGGTTTCGCGGGACGGGAAGCGGGTCGAGCCGGTGGAGCGAAAGGACGCGGTACTGATTCCGACCACGGTGGCCTACACCCGGGATGGCGCCAGAGGGGTGTATTTCCATCGCAACGAGCTCCACTACTGGAAGCGGGGCGCCCAGCCCCGCCTGCTGCTTTCCCGGGCCGACAACATCACCCCCCGGTGGAGTCCCGATGAGCGGGAGGTCTGGTTCCTGAGCGGAGGCGACCTCTGGGCGGTCGATCCGGAGGCCGGCGGGCTGCGACAGCTGACCCGGAGCTTCACCACCCCCGACTCGCCCCGGGCCAACCGGATCGCCGAATCGCTTCGCCGGCAGCAAGCCGACCTGTTCGACTTCGTGAAGCGCCAGCGGGCCGACCGGGACACCGCCGAAGCCCGCCGCCGCCGGGACGCGGCCCCCATGCCGATCGTGATTCCCCGGAAGCGCGACGACACCATCGCCGACCTCGACCTCTCCGCCGCCGGGACCTACGCGAGCTTCAGAGTCACTCCCCGGGTCGAGAACGCCCAGACCACGTACAGCGACTACGTCAACGACTCGGGGCATGTCTTCACCCGTACCTCGCGTCCCAAGGTGGGGCAGACCCTCTCTCAGGTCCGGGTCGGTATCGTCAGGGCCGATCCCTTCGCGATTCCCGACAGCGTCAAGGTGACCTGGGTCGATACCGCGGGTTTCGGCAAGCCGGTGAGCGCCATGCAGGCCGAGTGGAATCCGCAGGGAACCCGGCTGGCGGTGGATTTTCTCTCCCACGACTACAAGGACCGCTGGATCGTGCTGGTGGATCCGGCCACCGGCAAGCGGGAGAAGGAGCTGGTCCACCTGCGCGACGATGCCTGGCTGGTGCATTACTGGACCGCCATGCCGACCCCGCTCACCTGGCTCCACGACGGAGAGACCCTCGCCTACACCAGCGAGGCGTCGGGGTGGCATCACCTGTGGACCGTGAATACCGCCGGGGAACAGCGCCAGCTCACCTCGGGTGAGTGGGAGGTCCGCGGGGTCACCCTGGCGCGGGATGGGTCGCGCTGGTGGCTGGAGACCAGCCTGGAGCACCCCAGCGAGCGGCACTTCTACACCATGCCGGTCGCGGGGGGGCCACTCACCCGGATCGACCGGCTGGGCGAAGGAGAAGTGCAGCCGGTCCTCTCGCCCGATCAGAGCGTGCTGGCGGCGCGCTACTCCGGCCCGCGCGAACTCAACGACATCTACCTCCAGCCGGTGGGGGGCACCCAGGCCCCGGTGCGGGTGACCCGGAGCGGCACCGATGCCTTCTACCGGATTCCCTGGCCGAAGAGCGACTTCATCCGGTTCGCTGACGACCAGGGCAAGCCGGTCTGGGCTCGAGTCTACCTGCCCGAGCAGCAGCATCCCACCCGCGCGGCGGTGATGGAGATCCACGGCGCGGGTTATGCGCAGGGAGTCCACAAGACCTTCGCCGGCTCCGGCGCCCACGGCGGCGCGCTCAACGCGGCGTACCTGACCCAGCGGGGGGTGACCTATGTGGTGCTCGACTACCGCGCCAGCGCCGGCTACGGCCGGGACACCCGCGCGGCGATCTACCGCTCCATGGGAGACCGGGACGTCGCCTCCGCGGTCGCGGCGCTTCCGGTCCTGGCCGCACGCTACAACGTGGACCGGAGCCGGGTCGGGCTGTTCGGCTGCAGCTACGGCGGGTTCTTCACCCTGATGGCGCTGTTCAAGCACCCCGACGACTTCCGGGCCGGCGCGGCGCAGTGCTCGGTGACCGACTGGGCCCACTACAATCACCCCTACACCGCGCGGATCCTGAATGGGACTCCGGTCAGCGACAGCATGGCCTACCGGGTCTCTTCCCCGATCTATCACGCCGCCGGGCTCAAGGGGCGCCTCCTGCTCCAGCACGGGCTGATCGACGGCAACGTCGAATATCAGGACGCGGTGCGCCTGGTCCAGCGCCTGATGGAGCTGGGCAAGGATTTCGAGTTCGTCACCTACCCGGTGGACCAGCACGGGTGGCAGACCCGCTGGGCCCGGCGCGACTCGGTACGACGGGTCTGGAAGCTGTGGGAGGAAACGATACTGAAATAGGGAGCCAGGGAGCCAGGGAGCCAGAGCCTCCTCCAGAGATCTCTCTGGCTCCCCGGCTCCCTGGCTCCCTGGCTCCCTAACTCTTCAGCCCCTTCGCGACCGCCTCCACCCGCTCCAGGACCCGCAGCAGATTCCCGCTCCACAACTTCCCGATCTGCTCCTCGGTGTAGCCGCGGCGGACCAGCTCCAGCGTCACGTTGAAGGTCTCGCCGGCGTCGCTCCAGCCCTCCACCCCGCCGCCTCCATCGAAGTCGGAGCTGATGCCGACATGCTCCAGCCCGATCAGCCTGACCGCGTAATCGATGTGGTCGGCGAAGTCCTTGACCGTGGCGCGGGGGGGGGCCGGATGCTTCTCGTTGAGCGCCTGCAGGTCCCGCTGGTACGACGCCCGCACCGAATCCGGCAGCCCCTGGCCGCCACGCCCGCCGGGCCCGCTCAGGCCGTACTTCTGCCGCAGCGCCGCCATCGCCTGCTGCCGCTCGGGCGACTCCTGCCCGCATTTCACGTAGCTCGCGAATGCCACGATCTGGACCACCCCACCGTTCTTCTG
>DATFGC010000308.1:0-6566 GCA_035249765.1 Gemmatimonadales bacterium
ACCCTTCCCGAATACTCCGCTTCGCGCCGAAGGCGCGAAGAGTGCGACCTCCTCGGCTTCGCCACCGACTGCCACCCCATGGAGCTCCGCCAGGAGGATCTCCGCCGCTTCCGCCTGGTGCCCGCCACCCGGCTGGCCGAGCACGTGGGGCGTCACGTGCTGGCGGCCGGGATGCTCACCACCGCCAAGCCGGTGCACACCGCCAAGGACGAACCGATGCAATTCGCCACCTTCGACGATGGCCATGGACTGATCGAGACGGTACTTTTCCCCGATGTCCACCGGGCGCGTGGACACGTCCTGTTCGATCAGGGACCGTTCCTGTTCCGGGGCAAAGTGGAAGAGGAATTCGGCGCCGTGTCGGTGACGGTCACCCACCTCGACCGGCTCGATCGCATGCTCAACAAGGTCAAACGCCAATGAACCTACGCCGCGCTGTTCTCTGCTCCCTGCTGGCTCCCTGGCTCCCCGGCCCCCCGGCTCCCCTCAGCGCCCAGGGCACCAGGCTGCTCCGCCAGCCCACCGTGAGCGCCGGGCACCTCGCCTTCGAGTATGGCGGCGATCTCTGGATCGTCGAGAAGGCGGGAGGCGAGGCCCGGCGGCTCACCAGCACTCCCGCGATGGAAGCCGATCCCCAGCTCTCTCCCGATGGTCGCTCCCTGGCGTTCACCTCCAATCGGGGCGGTAATCGCGACGTCTACGTCATGCCGGTGGAAGGCGGCGATCCCCGCCAGCTCACCTGGCATCCCGGCAACGACGACGCCCGCGGCTGGTCTCCCGACGGCAAGCTGGTGCTCTTTGCCTCCAACCGGAACACCGCCCCGACCTCCTACGCCCGGCTGTGGACGGTGCCCGCCGAGGGCGGCATCGAGCGGCTGGTTCCCGCGCCGATGGCGTTTCGGGGCGCCTGGTCGCCCGACGCCAGGCGCATGGTCTACGACCGGGTGACCCGCTGGGACACCGAGTTCCGGAATTACCGGGGCGGCCAGAACACCCCGCTCACCATTCTGGATCTGGCCAGTCTCGAGGAGACCCGGCTTCCCAACGAGCGCACCAGCGACACCCAGCCGGTCTGGGTCGGCCAGACCATTTACTTCCTCTCCGACCGCGACTACGCGGTCAACGTGTGGGCCTGGGAGACCGGCAAACCGCCCCGTCAGGTCACCCGCTTCAAGGATGCCGACGTCAAGTACCTCGCGGCCGGCGGCGGCAGCCTGGTCATCGAGCAGGATGGCTATCTCCACACGCTCGATCCCGCCACCGGCACCGCCCGCAAGCTCACCATCTCGGTGCACGGCGACTTTCCCTGGGCCAGGCCGCGCTGGAGCGATGTGAGCCGCTCCATCGCCAATGCGGCCCTCTCCACCACCGGCAAGCGCGCCCTGTTCCAGGCCCGGGGTGAGATCTTCACCGTGCCGGTCGAGAAGGGCGATGCCCGCAACCTGACCCGGAGTCCGGGGGCCGCGGACCGGACGCCGGTCTGGTCTCCCGATGGCAAGGAAGTGGCCTGGTTCTCCGACAGCGGCAAAGGGTACCGCCTGCTGATCGCGGGGCAGGATGGGCTGGCCCCGCCCCGGGAGGTTTCCATCGGCGACGCGAAGTTTGCCTATTCCGCCGAGTGGTCGCCCGACGGGAAGCGCATCGCCTTCGTGGACGACCGCTCCCGCATCCGGGTCGTCGAGCTGGCCAGCGGAGCCCTGACGACCGCCGACACCGACGGCAATCTGCTGGCCCGGAACTCGATCGGCATTAGCTGGTCGCCCGACTCGAAGTGGCTGGCCTACTCGAAGGCGTTTCCCAACCGGTTCCGCCGGATCGTGGTCTGGTCGGTGGCGGATCGGAAAGCCACCCCGGTCACCGATGCCCTGGCCGATGCGATCAGCCCCGCCTGGGACCGCAACGGCCGCCACCTCTATTTTCTGGCCAGCACCGACCTGGGCCTGGCCAGCGGCTGGGCCAACATCTCGAGCATCGGCCGCCAGGTCACCCGAGGCGCCTATATCGCCCTGCTCCGCGCCACCGATTCCACCCCGTTCCCGCCCCAAAGCGACGAGGAGGGGCAGGCCGTCACCGCGCCATCGCGTCCCCCCGCGCCCAGTACTCCGTCGGCTGCTCCCGCGCCCGCGGCTCCCGCGCCCTCCGCGCCTTCGCCGCCTCCCCCGCCCATCACCCGCGCCGACACCGCCTCGATGCGGGTCGACCTGGAGCGGATCGGCAACCGGATCCTGGCGCTCCAGGTGCCGGTCCGGGACTACGTGGAGCTGGCCACCGGTCCCACCGGCGTGGTCTTCCTGGCCGAGCGGATTCCGCTCCAGCCGGGCACCACGCTGCACAAGTACGACCTCTCCAAGCGGCGGGCCGAGAGTTTCCTGACCGGGGTGGGGCGGTTCTCCATCTCCGGCGACGGGAAGAAGCTGTTGTACCAGTCCGGGGCCAACTGGACCGTCACCGGCACCGAGACGCCAGCCCGCCCCGGCGAGGGCCGCCTCACGGTGGCGCTGCAGGCCCAGATCGATCCTGCGCTCGAGTGGAAGCAGATCTTCGACGAGGCCTGGCGGATGGAACGGGATTTCTTCTACGACCCCGGGCTGCACGGCGCCGACTGGAATGCGGTGTATGCCCGCTACGCCCCGCTGGTCCCCTATGTCCGCCACCGCGCCGACCTCACCTACCTCCTCGATCAGGTGGGGGGCGAGCTCTCGGTCGGGCACAGCTTCGTGGGCGGCGGCGACTTCCCGGCGGTGGACTCTACCCGCACCGGACTCCTGGGCGCCGACCTGGTGCCCGACGGCGAGCGCTGGAAGATCGCCCGGATCTACACCGGGGAAAGCTGGAATCCGGAGCTGCGCGCGCCGCTCGACGCTCCGGGACTCCGGGTCCGGGCCGGCCAGTACATCCTGGAGGTGAACGGCGCCGAGCTGCGCACCCCCGACAATCCCTGGCGCCTGCTCGACGGCACCGCCGAACGGCAGACCGTCCTCCGCATCAACGACCGGCCGGTGCTGAATGGCTCCTGGACCGTCACCGTGATTCCCCTCCGAAGCGAGAACGCGCTCCGGACCAGGGCCTGGGTGGAGGACAACCGCCGCAAGGTGGATTCCCTCTCGGCCGGCCGGCTGGCCTACGTGTGGGTGCCGAACACGGGGGGCGGCGGTTACGCCTCCTTCAACCGCTACTTCTTCGCCCAGCAGGAAAAGGCCGGCGCGGTGATCGACGAGCGCTTCAACGGCGGCGGGCTGCTGGACGATTACATGGTGGACTACATGGGCCGCCAGGCCATCGGCGGCGTCAGCAACGACGCGCCGGGGGGCGTCCACTTCCCGCTCCCCATGGCCGGCATCCTCGGCCCCAAGGTCCTGCTGGTGAACGAGCTGGCCGGCTCGGGGGGCGACTACTTCCCCTGGGCGTTCCGCGAGCTCAAGGTGGGACCGCTGATCGGCACCCGCACCTGGGGCGGGCTGGTCGCGGCCAGCGTGCCCTATCCCCTGGTGGACGGGGGCACCATCACCGCGCCCTCGGCGGCGGTCTTCGGACTCAACGGCGAATGGACCGCGGAAGGCGAAGGCATCGCCCCGGACATCGAAGTGCCGCTCGACGCCAAGTCGGTGGCCGCGGGCCGGGACCCCCAGCTCGAGCGGGGGGTGGCCGAGGCGCTCAAGCTGCTCCAGCAATCGCCGGTCAAGCCCCTCACCCTGCCGGCGCCGTCGAAACGGGCCCGGCGGCCGGTTCCCTGACCCGGAGGCACCATGGGCGTCATCCTGCGCATCGTCCTCGGCCTTGCCATCCTGGCCGCGATCATCTTTGCGATCGGGCTGGGCCTGCCCCGAACCCACCGGGCCCAGAGCCGGATCACGCTGGAGAAACCGCCCGGAGAGGTCTGGGCGGTGGTTCGCGATCCCACGGCGCTGGTGGGAACCTGGTCCATGCTGAAGAGCGCCAAGCGGGTGCAGGGGGCGGGAGGCCGGGAAGTGTGGGAGCAGGATGCCGGCTTCCCGATGCGACTCATCGTCGAGGCGGCCGATCCCCCCCGCCGGCTGGTGACCCGGATCGATGCCGACGAGGATGCCGCCTTCGGGGGGACCTGGACCTACACCCTGACCCCGGCGGGCGGGGGCACCACGCTGAGCATCGCCGAAGACGGGTACGTCGGCAATCCGTTCTTCCGGGTGATGATGGCAGTGATGGGAACCCACCGCACCCTCGACAGCTACCTCAGGGCGGTGGCCGACAAGCTGGATGAGCCCGTTAGACCCGAACATGTCAGATAGCGAATAGCGAAGCGCGAGGAGCGAAGAGGAACTGCGGCTTCGCTCTTCGCTACTCGCTGAAGAGGTCGTCATGTCATACAGCATGCTTCCCGGTCTCGCAGCGGCGCTGCTCGCGGTGGCCTGCGACAATGGGCCCGGCATTCCGGGACCGGGCAGCCCGCCCCCCGCGGCCACCGGCGCCCGGCTCCGTGAAGTGGCCATCGGGCTCGAGTCGCCGCTGTTCCTCACCTCGCCCCCGGGAGAGCTGAACCGCCAGTTCGTGGTCGAGAAGACCGGAAAGATCCGGATCATCCGTGACGAAGCGCTGGTGCCTACCCCTTTTCTCGACCTTTCCGCCAAAGTGTCCAATGGGAGCGAGCAGGGGCTCCTGGGTCTCGCCTTTCATCCCCAGTACGCCGGCAATGGGTTGTTTGTGGTCAACTACACCGATACCAGCGGCGATACCCGGGTGTCGCTGTTCCGGGTCTCTGCCGACCCCGACCGCGCCGATGCTTCGAGCGAACAGGTGATCCTGGCGGTGGATCAGCCGTTCTCCAATCACAACGGCGGGATGGTGGCGTTCGGTCCCGACGACCGGCTGTACATCGGCCTGGGCGACGGCGGCTCCGGCGGCGATCCCCAGAACAACGGCCAGTCCCGCAATACGCTGCTGGGCAAGATTCTCCGGCTCGCGGTGAGCGCGACCGGCCAGGTCTCGGTGCCCTCCGACAATCCGTTCGTGGGACAATCGGGAATCCGGCCGGAAATCTGGAGCTATGGGCTCCGCAATCCCTGGCGTTTCAGCTTCGACCGGAGCACCGGCGATCTCTACATCGGCGACGTGGGCCAGAATGCCCGCGAGGAGATCAACGTCTCGACCGATGTCGCCCAGTTCGGGCGGGGACGCAACTACGGCTGGAGAATCATGGAGGGGATGGCCTGCTTCAGCGGGTCGAATTGCGACCGGAATGGACTCACGCTCCCGGTGCTGGACTACGGCCACGGCGAGGGATGCTCGGTCACCGGCGGGTACGTCTATCGCGGCACCGCCCTCGGCGCATTCGCCGGGCACTATTTCTACGGAGACTACTGCGAAGGCTGGGTCCGCAGCTTCCGGCTCGCCGGGACCGGGGTAACCGAGCAGCAGGAATGGCCCTCGCTCCGCCCCGGCGGGCAGATCCTGAGCTTCGGCGAGGACGCGCGCGGCGAGCTCTACATCCTCTCCGGCTCGGGGAAGGTGTTCCGGATCGAGCCCCAGCCCTGATGACCGGAGCGGCACCCGACCCGGCCGAGCTCAGCCGGCTCCGCGCCGCGATCCCCGCCGGGGTGCGGTTCGGCACCTCCACCTGGAATTATCCGGGGTGGAGAGGGCTGGTGTACTCGCGCGACTATCCCGAGAAGGGCGCCAGTGCGGAGATGCTGGCCGAGTACGCCCGGTTCCCGCTCTTCAGCACGGTGGGAATCGATTCCAGCTTCTATGGTCCGCTCACCGAGAAGACCCTGCGGAGCTATGCCGCCGCCCTCCCGCCGGGATTTCCCTGCGTGAGCAAGGTGTGGGACCGGATCACGGTGCACACCTTCGCCAAAGCGCGGGAGAAGAAGAAGGCCGGCGAGCGCAATCCCGATTTCCTGAACGCCGATCTCTTTCTCCACGATGTCTGGGCTCCCAGCGTGGAGCACCTGGGCGACCACCTCGGTCCCTTCGTCTTCGAGTTCCAGGCCATCGCCCGGGAGGAGAAGGTGTCCCCCGACCGGTTCGCCGGGTGGCTGGACGCCTTCTTTTCCCGGCTCCCCCGGGAAGGGAAGTACGGAGTGGAGATCCGGAATGCGGAGTTCCTCACCCCGGCGTATTTCGCGGTGCTCCGGGAGCACGACGTGGCCCACGTCTTCAATTCCTGGACCCGGATGCCGTCCATCGGAATGCAGCTTGATCTGCCCGGATCGGTGCCGGCCCGGTTCCTGGTGGCCCGCGCACTGCTGCGGCCGGGGCGATGGTACGCCGATGCGGTGGACGCCTTCGCGCCCTACGACCGGATCCGGGATCCCAATCCGGAGCTGCGGAGCGACCTGGTGCGGCTGGTGGAGACGGCGGAAGAGCTCCGGATCCCGGCCTATCTGATCGTGAACAACCGGGCGGAGGGCAGCGCGCCGCTTACGATTGCGGCAATCGCGCGGATGCTCGAGGAGAAACAGAAAGCTGAGGGCCATCAGCCATCAGCCCTCAGCCCTCAGCAGCCATCAGCAACTGAAGGCTGACCGCTGACGGCTGAAGGCTGAAGGCTGAAGGCTGTGGTTATCTCGCCGCCCGGCGCGCCGCTC
>DATFGC010000309.1:0-3740 GCA_035249765.1 Gemmatimonadales bacterium
CACGGCCGTCCCCTGGGCCACGGGCCCGAGTTCCGGCTCAAGTGCTCGGAGCTGGGCATCGACGGCCGGGCGGTGGCCCGCCCGGGGAGTATCTTCTGTCCATGACCCCGCCACCCGGACCCGAAGAAGTCCCCGCATCGCCCGGGACCGATGCGGCGCTGAAACTCTGGGTCGTACTCTCCCGCGCCCATGCCAGCATCTCCGCGCATGCCGCCGCCCACGCCGCCGATCACGGACTCTCCCTGACCGAGTTCGCCATTCTCGAGGTGCTCTATCACCGGGGCCGGATGGTTCTGGGCGAGATTCAGCGGCGCATCCTGGTGTCGAGCGGCGGCATCACCTTCCTGGTGGACCGGCTGGCCGAAAAGGGGCTGGTGGAGCGGCAGGAGTGTCCGGAAGACCGGCGGGCCAAGTACGTCGCGCTCACCCGGGAAGGGACCCGGATGATCCGGGAGATCTTCCCCTCCCACGCCCAGGCGCTGACGACCGCGATGCGGGGGCTCACCCCAGCCGAGCAGCGGGAGGCGACCGGGTTGCTGCGGGCCCTCGGGCTCGCCGCGGCGGAAGGGGGACTTCCACCCTCGCCGGCGACCCTCCGCCGGCGTCGGGGTGTCAAGCCGTCGAAGAGATCCTAGCTTCAGCCCTCAGCCTTCAGCCTTCAGCAGCCGTCAGTCCTGAGTCTTGCGCGACTGATGGCTGGGGGCTGATGGCCGATGGCGCTTCGCTTTCGCGTATCACTCCACCGCGATATCTTACCGCCCTCTATCTCTCGCCTTTCCAAGGGGTTGTGATGGCTTTCGAAGGGGTGGATTTCTACCAGCTCGACACCCTCCTGTCGGAAGAGGAGCGGGCGATTCGGGACACGGTTCGGACCTGGGTCGACCAGCAGCTGATGCCGGTGATCGGCGAGTGCTACATCGAGGGCCGGTTTCCCAAAGAGCTGATCCCGGGCCTTGCGGAGCTGGGGGTGCTGGGCGCCAACCTTCCCGAGAAGTACGGCTGCGCCGGGCTCAACAACGTGGCCTACGGCCTCATCATGCAGGAGCTGGAGCGGGGCGACAGCGGGATCCGCTCCTTTGCCTCGGTGCAGGGCGCTCTGGTGATGTATCCCATCCATGCCTACGGGTCCGACGAGCAGAAGCAGCACTGGCTGCCCCGGCTCGCCGCAGGGAAGGAGATCGGCTGCTTCGGGCTCACCGAACCCGACTACGGCTCCAACCCCGCCGGGATGATCACCACCGCCAAAGAAACCGGGGATGGGTGGGTGCTCAACGGGACCAAGATGTGGATCACCAACGGAAGCCAGGCCACGGTCGCGATCGTCTGGGCCAAGACCGGCGCCCTCGACGACCCCAAGTCCATCCGGGGCTTCATCGTGCCCACCAGCACCCGGGGCTACAGCGCGAAGGACCAGAAGGGGAAGCTTTCGCTCCGGGCCAGCGACACCAGCGAAATCCACCTCGAGGACGTGCACGTCCCATCCGACGCGGTGCTGCCCGGGAGCGGCGGGCTCAAGAGTCCGCTGGGGTGCCTGACCCAGGCGCGCTACGGCATCGCCTGGGGGGCGATGGGCGCCGCGATGGCGTGTTATGACGAGGCCCGCCGGTACGCCCGGGACCGGGTGATGTTCGGCAAGCCGATCGCCGCGACCCAGATTCAGCAGGTGCGGCTGGCGGAGATGCTGACCGAAATCACCAAGGCCCAGTGCCTGGCGCTCACCCTGGGCCGGCTCAAGGACCAGGGCACCATGACCCCGCAGCAGGTGTCCCTGGCCAAGCGGAATAACGTGCACATCGCCTGTGAGTGCGCCCGGGAGGCCCGCCGCCTCCTCGGCGCCAACGGGATCCTGGCGGAGTACCACTCGATGCGCCACATGGCGAACCTCGAATCGGTGTACACATATGAGGGAACCCATGACATGCATGCGCTGATCCTCGGGCAGGAGATCACCGGGATTGCGGCGTTCTAGGAGGGAGCCAGGGAGCCAGGGAGCCAGGGAACCAGGGGGTGTTGTCGGGGCCGTTGGCCCCGTCCGGATCCGCTGGCTCCCCGGCTCCCCGGCTCCCTGGCTCCCCGATCAAGGAGCCTCGACGTGAAGATTGCCGTGTGCATCAAACGAGTCCCCGATACGGAGATGCGGTTCGCCATCGCCGCGAATCGCACCTCCATCGACCCCGCGGGGCTCAAGTTCGACCTCAGCGATTTCGACGGCTATGCGGTGGAGGTGGCACTGCGACTGGTCGAGAAGCAGCCGCCCGGCGAAGTGGTGGCCGTGACCCTGGGGCCCGACGCGGCCCAGGAGACCCTGCGCAAGGCGCTCAGCATGGGGGTGGACCGGGGGGTCCACCTGGCGGCCGCCGAGGTGCCTTTCGACGGGCTCGCGATCGCCCGGGCCCTTGCCGCCGAGCTCAGGGAGGGCGGCTACGATCTCATTCTGTTCGGCCGGATGGCGACCGACAGCGGCAACGGCACCGTGGGACCGATGACCGCCGGGCTGCTCGGACTGCCCTGCGTGACCGCGGTCTCCGGTCTCGAGCTGGCGGACGGGCGGGGCACGGCTCAACGGGAGCTGGAGGGCGTAACCGAGACGGTGAGCTTCCCCCTGCCCGCGGTGCTCACCATCGACGAAGGCATCGCCCGGCCCCGGCTCCCTTCCCTCAAGGGCATCATGGCGGCCAAGAAGAAGCCGGTCGAGAGCCGGCCCGCGGCGCTGGGTCCGGTTCGCCTCACGGTGGATGCGCTGGAGCTTCCCAAGGAGCGCGCCGCGGGGCGAATCATCGGCGAGGGTCCCGACGCGGTGCCGGAGCTGATCCGGCTGCTCCGCGAGGAGGCAAAGGTTCTCTGATGGCGAACACCTTTGCGTTCGCCGAGCTCCGGGCCGGATCGCCCCGCAAGGTGGCCTTTGAAGCGATGACCGCCGCCCGCACGGCGGCCGATGCGACCGGAGGCGGCGAGGTGCATGCCCTCGTTCTGGGCGGCCCCGGCGCCTCCTCGGCGGCGGCGCAGCTGGCCCGCTTTGGCGCGGACGTGGTCCATGTGGTCGAGCACCCGGCACTCGTCTCCGGAAACGCCGAGGTGTTCGCCGCGACTGCAGCGGCCCGGCTCAAGGCCGGCGGCTACCGGGCCGGATTCTTTTCCGCCTCCGCCCAGGGCCGCGATCTGGCTCCCCGGGTTGCCGCCGCGCTGGACCTTCCGCTCGCCTCCGACGTGACCAGCTTCGAAATCGCCGGTGACGCATTGCTCGCGCGGCACCCGGCGTATATCGGGAAAGCCATCGCCACCCTCCGGCTGGCCGCGACGCCGGCGCTGGTTTCACTCCGCCCCGGCGCAATCGCTCCGGTGGAGCAGGCCCGCCCGGGGCGGGTGGAGCTGGTGGAACCGGCGCTGGATCCGGCCCAGGCCCGGGTGGTGGTCACCGCGGTCACCGACCGGGGAGCGGCGAAGCTCGACCTGGGGGAGGCACCGGTGGTGGTGAGCGGCGGCCGGGGTCTCAAGGCGGCGGAGAATTTCCGACTGGTCGAGGAGCTGGCTGCCGCGTTCGGCAACGCGGCTGTGGGCGCCACCCGCGCGGTCACCGACGACGGGTGGCGGCCATCGGCCGATCAGATCGGCCAGACCGGCCGGATGGTCAGCCCGGCCCTCTACGTGGCGGTCGGCATCTCCGGAGCGATCCAGCACCTGGCGGGGATGCGGACGGCCGGGGTCATCGTCGCCATCAACCGGGACAAGGACGCTCCGAT
>DATFGC010000310.1:0-9327 GCA_035249765.1 Gemmatimonadales bacterium
TTGAACATCGGGGTCTCGCGCACCGGGTCGTAGTTCCGGCCGGCTTCGAGCACCAGCACCTTGAGGCCGGCGACGGCGAGCTGATAGGCCGCCATCCCGCCCCCGGCGCCCGAGCCCACCACGATCACATCGTAGCTGGTCTGCGACTTGGGATTCTGGAGAAACACTGGCTGATGACTCCCGGGCAGAGGAATTCTCCTGAGAATATTAGCCGTTACCGCTGAAATCGCTCCAGCAGGCCCTGCCGGTCCACCACCCGCCCTGCCTGCACCAGGGTCCGGATCGTTCGGGTGTTCCGAATATCGGCGAGGGGATCGGCGTCGAGCACAACCAGGTCGGCCCATTTGCCGGGCTCGATGGTCCCGAGGGTCTCTTCCATGCCGAGAATCTTCGCCGCGCTGCCGGTCGCGGCGCGAATCGCCTCCAGCGGAGTGAGACCGGCGCGGACCAGCTCCTCCAGCTCCAGGTGCACGGCGGCCGGCACCTGCCATATGTCGGTGCCGGTGCCGATCGTCACCCCTGCCTGTGACAGCTTGAGAGTCACCTCCCGGGCTCGCTCGGCCATGCGGGCCCAACTCCGGCGCAACTCGGGGTTCATTGCCACCATCCAGCCGAAGCTGCTGCGCTCCGGCAGGAAGGGCGCGAGCTCCCGGTCACTGTCGAGGAGGTCGGGCCGGGTCATGCGCTGCGCGAACGACATGTAGGCGATCGTGGGCACCATGGCGATGTCCGCGGCGCGAAAGAGCTGGACCACATCGTCGTAGATGTAGCCCGCGCCCCGCGCATCGCAGAATCCGGCATGCTCCTGGGCATCCATCCCCGCCGCGACCAGGGGAAGCTGATAGGCACAGTGGCCGGTGGCGCGCATCCCCCGGCGGTGCGCCTCGGCGACCAGCCGGGCGTTGATGTCCCAGCGCCGGAAAGTCCGGGTCTTGATGTGCTGCGCGCCGAGCGCGGCGGCCAGGCTGACCGATCGCGTCGCGTGCTCCGGATCGGCTTCCGGCTCGATCCCCAGCCCCTCCTCGGTGTCATAGGCCCAGTCGGTGTAGAACTGCAGCGCGCCATAGCCCACCCTGGGCCCATCGAATACGCCTGCGGCGATCGCCTCCGATGACGCGACCAGCGGCGCCAGCGGCGCCCCCTGGTCGCGGACGGTCATCACGCCGAAATAGAGGAAGCCGGGCAGCAGGTCCGGCCGGTATTCATGGCCATGGAGATCCATCAGACCCGGCATCACGAACCGTCCCGCGGCGTCCACCACGGCCCGCTCGTCGGTGTCGATTGCCCCGGGCTGATCGATCCGGGTGATCCTGCCCCCCTCGATGAGAATGTCGCGCGGAGCGGTCGCGGGAGAGCCGGCGCCGTCGATGATCCTGGCGTTCCGGATCAGCAGCGGAGCCGCGACCGGCGGGGTGTACGACAGTGGCCAGCCCAGACGGCGTTCACGCCCGTCGGGAGCGCGGAGCCGAAGTCCTCCCTCCGAGATGTAGAGGATGGTCCCGTCCGCCGCCGCCGAGCTGTACATCGCCGGGTCGGAGCCCAGCGGCTCCGCCGACCCGAGCATCCCGGTCGAGTCGAACCGCGCCCGCCACAGCCTCGTGTGGCGAATGAAGACGATGCCCTGGGGCGTCCATCGGAGAAACAGCGGCGAGTCGGGCACCCGGCCAGGCTTCCACGACTCGCCGGAGAGCCGGGTGAACGTCGCCCCGGTCGGCTGGCCCGGCGACCATCCCCCGCTCAGGTACAAGAGGCCGTCCGAGTAGGGAGACCATTGCGGCGTGTCCACATCGGAGGCGGTCCACCCGAGGTCGACAGAATCGACGATCCGGGTGTCCCCGGGATCCGACAGCTCGCGAATCCCCGGCTCCGCGATCCGGAGGTAGGGCTTGCGTTCCCGCTGCGCGTGCACGAACGACAGGTGCCGGCCATCGGGGGACCAGGCGGGAAACACCTCCCGGCCGGGAAACGCCGTCAGCCTGGAAGTGGTACCGGCGGTGATGCTGGTCGCGAACAGATCCTCCTCGCCCGGGCGTCCCGCGGACCACGCTATCCGGGCGCCGTCGGCCGACCAGGCGAGTTGGCGCGCGGTACCGGGAAGATCCCCGATCGCGCGAGGCTTCCCACCCACCGTCATGACCCAAAGTTTGCCGAGCGCGATCATGCCGATGCTCCGGCCGTCGGGCGACAGCGCGAGCCCCGAGAAGGCGCGCACCGTGTCGGGCTTGCCCGGCTCGGGAAAGCGTGCCTGGGGAAGCACCCGCCGCGGGCGCTCGAAAGCGAGGTGCGCGGCGAAGGGGATTCCCGTCGCCCGGCCTCCCGCCGCCGGGATCCTCCAGAACCGGCCGTCGGCCGAGTAGAACAGCTCGCGGCCATCTGCGCTCCAGCGCACCCTGGTGGGGCTCACGTCGGCATGGCTGGTCAAGCGCCTGGGTGCTGTCTGCCCGGATCGAAGATCCAGCACCCAGACCTGCGCCAGATCCGCGGAATCGGGCGCAAAGAACGCAATCCGATGGCCGTCGGGCGCGAAGGCCGGAGCGAGCGCCGAGACGGTCTCTGCGGTCAGCGGCGTCGCCGTGCCCCCGCCGGCATCGACGATCCAGATCCGGCCGCCTCTCGGCGCACCGACCGCGCGCGCGACCACCGCGATCCGCTTGCCGCCGGGCTCCCACGCGGGATCGCGAACGTCCGGCGTCGGGATCCCGGTGACCCGCAGTGCCCGGATGGAGCCCGTGAGCGGATCCAGCAGCGCAATCGTGCTGCGCGGTCGCCCCCTCGCGCTGTCGGGTGGCAGGACTCGCACAAACGCGACGGTCTTTCCGTCCGGTGACCACGCGGCGTTGCCCTGGTACCCATCCGGATTCGGCAGCTGGGTGATCTGGCGCGGGCCCGGTTCATCCCCGGTGAGCAGCCACATTCCGGTTCGTCCCCGCCGCTCGCCCCGGAACAGCACCCGGCGGCCATCCGGGGCAAAGGAGGGATCGAGGTCTTCGGCGGTATCGCGCACGGCGTTGGTGAGCGGACGGGCCTTGCCGCCTTCCGCGGGAACTTCCCAGAGCTGGCCCAGCAGGTCGAAGACCAGCCGCCGTCCGTCGGGAGATACGTCGAAGGCGAGCCGGGTGCCTTCGCGCACCTGGATGGAGATGGTCTCCGTCGCGGACGACTCACCTCGCTGCTCGCTCAGCAGCAGCAGCCCGAATGGGGTCGTGAGCGAGATCCTGCCGTCTCTCACGGTGCCGTCCATGCCGGAATACGCATCGTGCAGCCGGGTGCCGTCCGGAAAGACGCCCGCAACCGGAATGGTTTTCGCGGCCTCCCCCTGGTCCATCCCTACCACCACCCGGTCGACCGCGCTCCCGATCTCGAGGACGCGGCTGAAGACGTAGGGAGTCGCCTGAAGCTGCCGATGGGTCCCTGCACCCACCGCCGGATGAGCCCGGCGGAATCGCCCCAGTTTCCGCCAATGCGCCAGAATCTCGGCGGTGCGGCCGCCGGCCTCCAGATCGCTCCAGTTCATGAAGGAGCGGAGGTTGGCGTCGCCTTCGGCGCCGGGCACCTTGAGGGCCCGGGCCAGTTCGTCGCCATAATAAATCTGGGCCCCGCCGGGGGCGAGCAGGAGTTTGCTGCCCGCTCCCAGGGGATCGGCCCGGTCGGGATCGAGCGGCCCGCCGTCGTCGTGGGAGCTGATGTAGTTGACGATTGAAACGCCGCGCAGCGCCCCGGTCGTGAGCGCCGCCGAGTATTTCGCGAACACCGAGTCGAGCGGGCCGGCAGCCTCGGCCTTGAAGCCGAAGTTGATCAGCCCGTCGTAGCCGTGAGCGAAGAAATCCACCGACCGGTCGCCGAAGTTGTAGCTCCGCTCCGGACCCACCCCATAGCCGTAGACCTCGCCCATCATGTAGAACGGCAGGGTATCGACGACCGGGCTGGGCCGGGCCCGCCGCCAGTCCGCCAGCGCGAGCACCGCTTCCCGCTTGAGCTCGGCGCTCACGGTCGCCTCGAAGTGCTTGGCGGTGTCGACCCGGTAGCCGTCGAAGCCGAACTCGCGCACCCAGTCGGTGAGCCACTTGATGACATAGTAACGGGGCGCCCGGGGATACCCGGTGCGGGAGAAGAAGGCGTCGAGCGAGGCCTGCTCCTGATCCAGCCGTCCTTCCCGGCGCCACTTCTCGATCAGCTCCGGTGGAAGCTCCACCGGGTCGTTGCTTTCCGTGAGGATGTCAGGAAGGGTGGCCACCAGAGTGCAGGTCACCGTGGTGACATAGTCCCGGTAGGAGCAGTTGGGCCCCCGGCGCACCCAGCCGGCGGGCCATGCCGGGTCCCCTGGTAATGCCGGTCCGGTGTGGTTGATGACCGCGTCCATGAGCACCCGGATGCCGTGCCGGTGGGCCGCGTCCACCATCGCGCGCAAGTCCTCTCTGGTTCCCAGCGCGGGATCTACCGCGGTCCAGTCCCGGGTCCAGTAGCCGTGATAGCCGTAGGTCTTGCCGGTTCCCTCGTCCACGCTTCCGTGCACCTGCTCGACGAACGGAGTGAGCCAGATGGCGTGCACGCCGAGGCTGTCGAAGTAGCCTTCCTCGATCTTGCGGAGAATCCCGGGGAGATCGCCCCCCTGGTAGCTGCGGAGCACCGCTCCGTCCCGGGCCCGGCCCAGCGCGGTGTCGTTGGCGGGGTTCCCGTTCTCGAAGCGATCGGTGAGGAGGAAGTAGATCGTGGCGCTGTTCCAATAGGCCGCGGGATTGTCAGCCGCGATGGCGGCCGCGTCTTCCCGCGACCCGGCGCCCGGAGCGGGATCGCAGCCTGCGCCGATCAGCAGCGCTCCCATGATCAGACAGATCGGGCCTTTCACGGCCGTACCCCGCCCAGCGCGTCCTTCGCGTCTTTCGTGCCCTCCCCATCCTCCGCGTCTTCCACTCTCAGCATCAGCACCGCCGCGAGCAGGAAGGAGGCCCCGCCGATCAGCAGGGCGTAGATCGCTTCGCCTCCGAAGAACCGGCCGACAATGAATCCCAGGATGGCCGCCGCGACGATCTGGGGGATCACGATGAAGAAATTGAACACGCCCATGTAGTACCCGAGCTTGGACGGCGGCAGCGACCCGGTGAGGATTGCGTAAGGCATGGCGAGGATGCTGGCCCAGGCGATCCCCACGCCCACCATCGAGCCGAGCAGCATCCGGGGATCGGTAATAAAAAAGATGGAGACCAGCCCGAGGGCTCCGCAGATCAGGCAGATCACGTGGGCGATCTTGGGGCTGGACCACCTGGCAAGCGGCGGGATGGCGAACGCCACCAGTGCCGCTACCCCGTTGTACGCGGCGAAGCTCACCCCGACCCAGTTGGCGCCTTCGTTGTAGAGCGCCGAGGTGGTATCGGTGGTGCCGTAAATGTGGCTGGTCACCCCCGCGGTGGTGTAGATCCACATGGCGAAGAGGGCGAACCAGGAAAAGAACTGGGCCCAGGCCAGCTGTTTCATGGTCCGGGGCATGTCGAGCAGATCGTTGAGGATGGTGACGAAGCCGTTGTCGTGGCGGCCGCCGCGCTGCATCATCCCGCCCAGAATCAGCAGCACCCCCACCACCGCCATTCCCCCGGAGAGAATCATCACCTGGTGAATCTGCTCCAGGGCCAGCCAGACGCTGAGCAGCGCCCCCACGACGAGCAGGATCCAGCCCGCCCGGATCAGCCGGCCGCTCTCCCCCACGAACTCCGCCGGGGTGCGCCGGGCCCGCACCATCCCTTCCCGGGTCTGATTCTCCGCGAAGGAGGCGGCTTCCTCGGGGGAATACTCTTTCGACCTGATCACGGTCCAGAGCACCGCCAGGAAGAACACCGCGGCCCCGATGTAGAAGGAGAGCCGCACCGAGTCGGGGATGGTATTGGGAGGCGCCTCGTTGGAAACCCCGAACTGGTTGGTCAGCAGCCAGGGGAGCATGGAGGCCACCACCGCCCCGGTGCCGATGAAAAAGCTCTGGGTAGCGAACCCGGTAACCCGCTGCGCCGAGGGAAGGTTATCGCCCACGAAGGCGCGGAACGGCTCCATGGAAATGTTGATGGAGGCGTCCATAATCCAGAGCATCCCGGCCGCGATCCAGAGCGCGGGGGAGTTGGGCATAGCCACCAGCGCGAGGGAGGCAAGAATCGCCCCGCCCAGGAAATAGGGTCGCCGCCGCCCCAGCCGGCCCCAGGTCCGGTCGCTGAAGTAACCCACCACCGGCTGCACCAGCAGACCGGTCACCGGCGCCGCGATCCAGAGCAGCGGGATGTCCTCGACCCTGGCTCCCAGGGTCTCGAAGATCCGGCTCACGTTGGCGTTCTGGAGGGCGAACCCGAATTGAATCCCGAGAAAACCGAAGCTCATGTTCCAGATGTCCCAGAACGCGAGCCGCGGCTTGGGGCGGACGTGGGCGACGGAGACTTCCATGTGGGTTCCCGGTCCGGAGGCGTGGGAGGGTGCCGATCAGCTTCAATGTCGTTGCAGAACTCTCACCCCGCAAACCGGGGGCGGGTAGATTCCCGCGCATGCGCTTCCCGCGATCCGCCGGCATCCTTTTGCATCCGACCTCGCTCCCCGGCCCCAACGGAATCGGGGAGCTCGGTCCCGAGGCGCTCCGCTTTCTCGACCTCCTGGCCGATGCCGGCATCACGCTCTGGCAGATGCTCCCGCTGGGCCCCACCGGCTACGGGAACTCTCCCTACCAGTGTTTCTCGACCTTCGCCGGCAACCCGCTCCTGATCCACGTGCCGGATGGCTCGGCCGACTTTCCCCCCGGAGCGGTGGACTATGCCGGGGTGATCCCCCACAAGCGCGGACTTCTCCGGCGGATGACGGAGGCGCTGGTGCCCGACGACCGGTACCGGTCCTTCGTGGCGGAGCAGAGCGCCTGGCTCGAGGATTATGCTCTCTTCATGGCGCTCAAGGACGCCCATGGAGGCGTGGCCTGGACCGGCTGGGAGCCCGGCGCGGCGCTCAGGGATCCCGCGGCCCTCGACGCCTGGCGCGAGAAGCTGGCCGGTGAGATCGAGCACTATCGCCGGGAGCAGGCGCTTTTCTTCTCCCAGTTCGGGGCCCTCAAGGAGGCCTGCCGGGCGCGGGGGATCCGTCTGATGGGCGACGTCCCGATCTACGTCGCCCACGATTCGGCCGACGTCTGGGTCAATCGCCCGCTCTTCAAGCTCGACGGCCAGGGCCGCCTCCTGGTCCAGGCCGGGGTGCCGCCGGACTACTTCAGCGCCACCGGTCAGCTCTGGGGCAATCCGATTTACGACTGGGAGGCGATGAAGGAGTCGGGATACGACTGGTGGATCCGGCGAATGCGGAGCGCTTTCGAGCTCTTCGACCTGATCCGGCTCGACCATTTCCGCGGGTTCGACGCGTACTGGGAGGTGCCCGCGGCGGACCAGACCGCGGAAGAGGGGAGCTGGGAGCCCGGTCCCGGACTGGCGCTCTTCGAGGCCCTCACCAGCGCATTGGGCCCGCTCCCGATCGTCGCCGAGAATCTCGGAGTCATCACTCCCGAAGTCGAGGCGCTCCGGGAGCGGCTGGGCTATCCCGGCATGAGTATTCTGCAGTTCGCGTTCGGCGCCGACCAGCGGGCCAACACCTTCCTGCCTCACACCTACTCCCGGAGCCTGGTGGTGTACACCGGGACCCACGACAACGACACCACCGTGGGCTGGTGGCACTCGACCGGCGCCGCGGACTCGACCCGGAGCGACGCGCAGGTACTCAAAGAAAAGGACTTTGCCCTGCGCTATCTGGCGGCCGACGGCAGCGAGATGCACTGGACCCTGATGCGCGCTGCGCTGGCCTCGGTGGCGGACACCGCCATCATCCCGCTCCAGGATGTGCTGGGCCTGGGCAGCGAAGCAAGGATGAATCTGCCGGGCCGGGAGTCGGGCAACTGGGAATTCCGGTTCAGCTTCGACCAGCTGAATCCGGAGACGATCGCCCGGCTTCGGAGTCTGGTGCAGCTCTACGGGAGAGTCCCGCCGGAGTGACGCCGGCCGGCGGGGCTACGGCGCGGGGCGGATCCGGATCGCCTGCCCCCCGCCCGGCGCGAGCGCCATCCGCAGCCGAGTCAGTGAAGTCACCGGACGCCGGGTGATGCTCACCGGGAGCGGATTGGTGAGCCAGTTCGCTCCGGGGCCATCGGCATAGATCTCGGCCACGTACCGCCGGCCCGGGGTCAGGAAGGTGAGGGGAATGTCCAGGGTGCGGGCCGATTCGTCGGTAATCGCCCCAATGAACCAGGTCTGCCCGTTCCGCTCCCGTCGTGCCACCGCCACGTAGCCGCCGATCTTTCCTTCCAGGACCCGGGTAGTGTCCCAGTCCACCGCCACGTCGCGGATGAACTGGAAGGCGGACTTTCCCTCGTAGTTCTCGGGGAGATCGGCCGCCATCTGCATGGGAGAATAGATGGTGACGTAGAGGGCGAGCTGCTTGGCCAGGGTGGTGCGCACCCGGGCTTCGTCGGCGCGGCGGGGCCGGCCGCTGCCGCGCTCGATCAGGAGATCGAAGATTCCGGGGGTGAAGTCCATCGGGCCGGCCAGCAGCCGGGTGAAGAACAGAATGGATTCGTGCTCGGGCGGGTTGCCGCCATCGCCGCTCCAGGCGTTGTACTCCTGCCCCCGCGCCCCCTCCCGGGTCATCATGTTGGGAAAGGTGCGCCGCTCCCCGGTGTCGTGCATCGGCTCGTGAGCGTCCACCATGATGCCGTGCCGGGCCGCGGCTTCGATCACCCGGCGATAGTGCTGGACCATGTACTGCGAATAGTGGGAATGCCCTTCGCCGGTCAGGTCGGTGACGTACCCGGTTTTGATCGCGTCGACTCCGAGCGAGCGGTAGAGCGCGAAGGCGCTGTCCATCTGGCGCTCATAGTTGAGAATTCCGCCCGAGGTCTCGTTGTGGACGATGAGCCGCACGCCCTGCTGCCGGGCGTAGCGTGCCACCTCCGCCAGGTCGTAATCGGGGTAGGCTTTGGTAAACGAGAAGGCATCCCGGTTGGCGATCCAGTCGCCGTCCCAGCCCAGATTCCACCCCTCCACCAGCACGCCGCCGAAGCCGTTGGCCGCGGCGAAATCGATATAGCGTTTGGCATTGGCGGTGGTGGCGCCATGTGCTGGCCCCGAGCTCCAGGTCATGGTGTTGATATGCATGCCCCACCAGATCCCCACGTATTTCATCGGGCGGATCCAGTCGCTACGGGGCAGCGCACTGGGCGGATTGAGCTTGAGACCGAGCAGCGAGGGGGCGAGCCGGGTGAGGCTGTCGGCCAGCTGGACGGTGCGCCACGGGGTCGTAAACGGGGTCCGGCCCCGCACCTTGATG
>DATFGC010000311.1:0-2398 GCA_035249765.1 Gemmatimonadales bacterium
GGCTGGTGGCGCAGGGGGCCCGGGCGATGCTCGATCTGAGCGACGGACTCGCCGCCGATGCGGGGCACCTGGCCGCGGCGTCGGGCGTGTCGCTGCGCATCGACCTGGAGCTGGTTCCGGTCGATCCCGTCGCAGTGGAGGAGGCTGAGCGGAGCGGCGAGAGCCCCGGAACCTTCGCCGCGCGGGGCGGGGAGGACTACGAGCTGCTGGCGGCGATGCCGCCTGAGTTCAGCGGAGCCGGCGCCTTCGCGCTGACCCGCATCGGACAGGTCGAACCGGGAAGCGGCGCGCGCTTCCTGCTCCAGGGCGCCGAGCTGCCGCTCAGCGGCTACGATCATTTCGCATGATTCGCGCCTTGCGCTACATCTCGTCGTTCGTGATCTACATGGCGATCGCCGGATCGTGGGCGGTGCTGGCCGCGCTGTTCGGGGTCAAGCAGCGGCGGGGCGGCGCCTACGACCGGTCAGCCCGCTTCTGGGGCGTGGGAATGCTCCGGGGCACCAGGATCGCCGTGCGGGTCGAAGGGGGCGAGCACCTGGATCCGGACACGCCCTGCGTCTACATGTCGAATCACGCCTCGTTCATCGACATCTGGGCGATTCTGGCGGCCATTCCCGGGACCATCCGGTTCGTGTACAAGAAGGGGATGGACTGGATCCCGTTGATGGGGATCGCGCTGCGCGCGGCGAAGCACCTCCCGATCGACCGGCACAGCCGCTCCCAGGCCTTTGCCACCTACGACCGGGCCGCGGGGATGATTCGCCGGGGATTTTCGGCAGTGCTGTTTCCCGAAGGCACCCGTTCCCGCGACGGGCGGCTCCAGCCGTTCAAGAAGGGATCGTTCGTGCTGGCGATTTCCGCCGGCGCGCCGGTGATCCCGGTGTTCTGCGAGAACACCTACGAGCTGATGCCCCGGGGAAGCTGGAGCCCGAAGCCCGGCACCGTCACCCTCCGGTTCGGGGCGCCGATTCCCACCGCCGGGCTTCGCTACGAGGACCGGGACCGGATCGCGGCCGCCACCCGCGCGGCGCTGATCGCGCTGGGGGCCCGGGAGTAGTCTGCTTTCGGGAACCCCACGGGCTGCCTATTCTTCCCCCCCATGTCCACCATCATCGAAGTCCACGCCCGCGAAATCCTCGACAGCCGGGGCAATCCCACCGTCGAAGCCGAGGTCATCCTGGCCAGCGGCGCGCGGGGACGCGCCGCGGTGCCCAGCGGGGCTTCCACCGGGGAGCATGAGGCGGCCGAGCTCCGTGACGGCGATCCCAAGCGCTATCTCGGCAAGGGGGTCCAGGAGGCGGTGCGCAACGTGAACGAGGTGCTGGGGCCCCGGCTGGAAGGGATGGATCCCACCGACCAGATCGGGATCGATGCGGAGCTGATGGATGCGGACGGGACCTCCAACAAGGCCAAGCTGGGCGCCAACGCGATTCTCGCGGCGTCGCTGGCGGTGGCGCGCGCGGCCGCGGAGGATGTCGGGCTCCCGCTCTATCGCTATCTGGGCGGGCCGATGGCTCGGGTGCTCCCGGTGCCCATGATGAACATCCTGAACGGCGGGGCCCACGCCAGCAACAACGTGGACGCCCAGGAGTTCATGGTGGTCCCGATCGGCACCGACAACTTTCCCGATGCGCTGCGGATGGGGGTCGAGGTGTTTCACGCCCTCAAGAAAGTGCTGTCGGACATGGGACTCTCGACCGCGGTGGGCGATGAAGGCGGCTTTGCGCCGATGCTCCCGTCCAACGAAGCGGCGCTCGACGTGATCATGCAGGCGATCAGCGCGGCGGGTTATCAGCCGGGCCAGGACATCGCGATTGCACTCGACGTGGCGGCGTCGGAGCTGTACGACAAGGGCAGCTACGTCTTCAAGAAGGGCGACAAGAGCCGCCGCAGCGCGGCCGAGCTGGTGGGCCTCTACGGGGAGTGGGTGGACCGCTATCCGATCGTCTCCATCGAGGACGGCCTGGCCGAGGACGACTGGGAGGGCTGGACCCGGCTGACCGAGGCGTTGCAGGAGCGGGTTCAGCTGGTGGGCGACGACCTGTTCGTGACCAATGTGGACCGGCTGGGGCGGGGCATCGAGCAGAACGTCGCCAACGCGGTGCTGGTCAAGGTGAACCAGATCGGAACCCTGACCGAGACGCTCCAGTGCATCGAGCTGGCCAAGGGCAGCTCATATGGAGTAGTGATCTCCCACCGCTCCGGGGAAACCGAGGACACCTTCATCGCGGATCTCGCGGTCGCCACCGGGGCGGGCCAGATCAAGACCGGGAGCGCCTCCCGGAGCGACCGGACCGCGAAGTACAACCAGCTGCTCCGGATTGCCGAAGAGCTGGACGACATGGCCCACTATCCGGGCCGGGACATGTATCACCTGTGACCCGGGCCCGCTGGGTGG
>DATFGC010000312.1:0-2521 GCA_035249765.1 Gemmatimonadales bacterium
GGCCGGCTCCGCTCCTCCGGGCGCCGGGCGACACGAAGAGGTCGTTGAGCACCCACGCCGGGGCGGCGCTGATCGAGGAAAAGATCGGATAGAGCTGGGTGAACCCCAGCGCGCCGGATTCGTCCTCCGCCAGAAAGATGACCGAGTCTCCCCGGGTCAGCCGCTCGCGAAGAAAACGTTCGGCCAGCGCCGGATCGGAGGGCTGCCGGTAGAACTGCCGGTACCCGTCATAGAGCGGCACCAGGAACGCCAGGTCGCCGAGTCCCGCGCGCCGGACCCTCACGATCCGACCACCAGGGGAGCCAGCCACAGCACCACGGCAACCACCAGCAGCACCGCGACGATGTCCACCAGCAGGCCGCCCCGGGCCATCTGGCGGACCGAGATCATCCCCGAGCCGAAGACGATGGTGTTGGGCGGTGTCGCCATCGGCAGCATGAAGCCGGCGGACGCCGCGAACCCGGCGACCAGCATCAGCAGGACCGGCGGCTGCCCCACCGACTGCGCCAGCGCCGCCGCGATCGGCATCATCATGGTCGCGACCGCCGTGTTGGAGGCCAGCTCGCTCAGCACCAGCACGGTCACCGCGAGGCCGAGGCAGATTACCACGGTGGGCAGCCCCCGCAGGCCGGCGAGCTGGCTTCCCATCCAGACAGTGACACCGTGGGTCTCGATGGCCTGCGCCAGGGTAAGACCGGCGCCGAAGAAGAGCAGCACGTCCCAGGGGATGGTGCGGGCCTCGGGCCAGGTGAGCAGGGGACGCCGGACGCCTTCGCGGGTCACCCCGGGGATGACGAAGAGCAGGACCGCCGCGCCGATCGCGATCGCGGCGTCGGAGAGCCGGGGAAAGAGATCCACCAGTCCCGGAATGATGAACCCCCCGAAGTCCTTTCGCTCCCGCAGGAACCAGGCGATCGCGGTAGCGAGAAAGACCGCCAGCACCCGGGCCTCGCCGCCGCGGATCGGGCCCAGGCCCTCGAGCCGGGCGCGCAACATACCGTCGGCGCCGCCTTCGATCCGGCTCGCGCCCGGAAAGCTGACGAAGACCAGGAGGACCCAGCAAAGCGGAAGCAGCAGCAGCGCGATGGGGAGTCCCAGCGCCATGAACTGGACGAAGCTGATAGAGGTTCCGGTGAGCTCGCGGATCGCCGCCGCCGCCACCAGGTTGGGCGGGGTGCCGATGATGGTCGCCATCCCGCCGATCGAGGCCGCGTAGGCCACCCCCAGCATGAGGGCGGTCCGGGCGTTGTCGCCGGCCTTGTCGCGGGCGAAGAGCGCGCCGATGGCCAGGGCAATCGGGTACATCATCGCCGCGGTGGCGGTATTGGAGATCCACATCGAAATGAACCCGGTCGCCAGCATCACGCCCAGGACCACCCGGCGCCCGGTGAGGCCGATCCCGAGCACCATCCGGTAGGCCACCCGGATGTGGCTTTCCCAGCGTTCCAGGGCGGCGGCGAGCAGAAAGCCGCCCATGAAGAGGAAGACCAGCTCGTTGGCGTAGGGGACGGCGGCATCGCGGGTAGTCGCGATGCCGAGCAGCGGAAAGAGCGCCAGGGGGAGCAGCGAGGTGGTGATGACCGGGACGCACTCGGTGATCCACCAGACCACCATCCACGCGGCGATTCCCAGGGTCCGGCGGGCCTCCGGGCTGAGCTCTCCCGGGCCAGTGGCGGTGAGCAGGACAAACAACAGCGGCCCGGCGAGCTGGGCCAGGGACCGGAACCGTGGGTTGGCTGCGGCCTCTTGCATGCACGCCGTGAGGGGTGAGGAGTGAGGGCCTTAGTATATCCTCTCAGGGATGGCCTGTCCTATGGCGGCCCCGCCCGGGACACTCATTGGTATCCGGGGTGCGAATGAATCGTGACGAACTCGAGTCCGAGCTGGCACGACTGCACCCCGACGCCTTTGCCTGGGCGATTCGATGCACCTCGGGTGACCGGGGGGAGGCGGAGGAGGCATTGCATTCCGCCTACGAACGGATCCTCACCGGTCGCGCCCGGTTCGATGGCCGCTCGACCGTCCGGACCTGGGTTTTCGGGGTGGTGCGCAGAACCGCGCTCGAGGAGCGCCGCCGGGGCTGGCTGCGCCTGGCCCGGCTACGGCGCTGGTTCGAGCGCGGCGCGGAAGCCCAGGGACCACCCAAGGATGCCGGGCGCTCGATGATTGAAGCGGAAACTTCTGCCCGGCTGGAACAGGCCCTCGCGCGGCTCTCGGCACGGCAGCGCGCAGTCCTGCACCTCGTATTCTATCAGGAGATGAGCGTGGAGGAAGCGGCGGGCGTACTGGGAACACCAGTCGGGACCGCCCGCACCCATTACGAACGCGGGAAGGCCCGGCTGCGCGCCATGCTCGACGGGGAGGAATGGCATGACCGGTGACGATGGCAGGCTCCGCGAGATGTTTCAGATCCAGCGCGCCATGGAGCGCGGGCGCGCTCCGGCTTTTCCCGGGGCACGACAAGGCCGCGCGACGCCCGCGCCCCGGTTCTCCACGATGCCCGCTCTGGGCATCGTGATCC
>DATFGC010000313.1:0-4670 GCA_035249765.1 Gemmatimonadales bacterium
GGGATGGCTCGCGGCCCGCCAGGTGCTTCGCAACCGGCGGCAGAGAGGAAAGGACTCATGACCACGTTCGTGCAGACGACCGGATCGTTCAAGCAGGGCGCCAAGACCCTGCCCGGAGAGTACTACACCTCGCAGGCGATCTTCGAGGAGGAACGGGAACGGCTCTTTGCCAGGAGCTGGATCTGCGTGGGGCGGTGCGACCGGCTGGCCGCCCCCGGCGATTTCTTCGTCCGGGTCATCGCGGACGAAAGCCTGATCTTCGTGCGAACCCGGAACGGGGCGCTCCGGGCGTTCTTCAACGTGTGCCGCCATCGAGGCACCCGGCTCTGCGCTCAGGAAGCCGGACAGTTCTCCGAGACCATCCAGTGCCAGTATCACGCCTGGACCTACACCACCGACGGCAAGCTCATCGGGGCGCCCCACATGAGCGAAGTCGAAGGCTTCAACAAGGCGGACTATCCGCTGCACCAGGCCGCCGTGGCGGAGTGGGAGGGTTTTCTATTCGTGAATCTGGCCCGGGAGCCGGTGCCGTTCGCGGAGTCCCACGCCCCGCTGGTCGGGCGGTTCTCCCGGTTCGGACTGGACTACCTGAAGGTGGGCCACCGGGTCAGCTACGATGTGCATACCAACTGGAAGCTGGTGTTCCAGAACTACAACGAGTGCCTCCACTGTCCGGTCATTCATCCGGAGCTGTCGGCACGGATGCCGTATCTGAGCGGCGCCAATGACCTGACCGAGGGGCCCTTCCTGGGCGGCTACATGGTGATCTCGGAGCCCGCCCTGAGCGTGACCATGACCGGAGGCGCCGCCGCCCGGCCCATTGCCGAGCTGTCCGCCGAGGATCGCCGCCGGGCGTTCTACTACTCCTTCCAGCCCAACATGCTGCTCAGCATCCAGCCGGATTACGTGAATTACTACATGCTCTGGCCGGTGTCGGCGACCGAGACCCGGGTGGAGAGCGAGTGGATGTTCCACCCCGACGCCTTCGGGCGCCCGGATTTCAATCCTCAGGATGCCATCGAGTTCTGGGACGTGACCAACCGGCAGGATTGGCGGATCACCGAGGAGAGCCAGGCCGGCATCCGGTCCCGGCGCTACGAGCCGGGTCCCTACTCCGCCCGGGAGAGCGTTCCGGCGGCGTGGGACCGGGCGTATCTCCGGTCGATGGGAAGGACCATACCTGGTGAGCGGTAAGCGGTGAGCGGTTAGCGGGAAAGGCAGGTCCCGCTCACTGCTCACCGCCCACTGCTCACCTCTCTCCTCCGCACCCCATTGAAGACGAAGTAGGCTCCCAGGGCCGCGGCTCCGGCATAGAGGGTCGGGAGCTTGCCGAGATACAGGTGGGCTGCGATGAACAGCGATGACATGACCAGGGTGATCGTCGCCATGGATGCCCCGAAGCGGGTGAATTCCCCGAAGGAAATGTGCTGCCCCGACTTGTCGGCCAGCCCGATCACGGTGACGTTGGCCGAGGCGCCGATCGCGCTGCCGTTCCCCCCCAGGCAGGCCCCCAGTGACAGGGCCCACCAGAGGATCTCGGTGTCGCCGGTGAGGCCGCCCACCAGCCGGGCGATCAGTGGAATGGTGACCGCCACGTAGGGAATGTTGTCGATCAGGGCCGAGAGGAGCCCGCTCACCCACAACACCATGAGCGCCGCGAACAACAGCGTCCCGGTCTCGGAGAGGCCGAGGCCGGCGCTGCCCCACCCGATGAAGCGCTCCAGTCCTCCCGCCATGGTGTCGATCAGCCCGGTCCCCACCGCGGCTCCCACCGCGATGAACAGGAAGGCGAAGAAGGCCAGGGTGGGCCATTCGATCTCCCGCTCGATGACGTTGAGAATCCCGTGGACCCGTTCCCCGTGGGTGGGACGGTGGGTCCGCAGCATGATCCAGTCCTGCGCCACCAGGATCATGGCGGCGCCGATGGCCGCCGGCACGGCCACCGGCATCCCGGTGAGCGAATGGGTGAAAAAGCCGACGAAAATGAGCGCGGAGATTGCCAGGCTCCACTTGAGCAGCAGGGGCTGCTGAATCACCTCGGTGTCCACCGCGACCGCCGCGGGGCGGGCCTCGGCCAGCGCGGACCGGTAATAGCGCCGGGAGAACCAGAGGCAGGCTACCAGCATCCAGAGCACCGGCATGGTCAGGTTCTCGATGAAATCGAAGAACGAGAGCCCCGCTCCCGAGCCGATCAGGATGTTGGGCGGGTCGCCAATCAGGGTGGCCGTGCCGCCGATATTCGAGGCGATCACCATCGGAAGGAGAAGGGCTGCCGGCCGGATGCCGGTCGCGGCCGCCATTCGGATCGCCATCGGATAGACGAAGATCACGGTGGTCACGTTGTCGCAGACCGCCGAGAGCAGCCCGGTGAACCAGACCAGCATGGCCATCAGGCTCCCGGGTCGTCCCCGGGTCCGCTCGATCAGCCGGCCCACCGCCCAGTCGAACACGCCAGTGGTCTTGAGGACCCCCACGACCGCCATCATGGAGGCGAGCAGGAGGAGCACGTTCAGGTCGAGGGCCTGGTGGGCGCCCTCGAAAGTGATCAGGTGCCAGGGGGTGAAGTAGGTGATAAGCCAGAGGAGCGCGACGGCGGAGAAGATCACCAGGACCCGGTGGGCCTTCTCCATGGCAAGCAGCGCGAACACCGCCACGATCACCGCGGCGACGATTCCCTGGGAGACCGGGTCCTGCGTCACGGCAATGGCGTGTTCCACCCGGGATAATCTTCCCGTCGGCGGGGCCCGGCGCAACCCGGGCGCTTGCCGCGCGGAGGGGCAGGCGGCACCTTTCCCTCCCTGCCAGTCTTTGTGCTACCGCCCGCTTCAGGAGGTTGTCATGCGGTCCCTGCGTCTGCTGTCTCTGTTGTCTCTGCTGGCCCTGCTGCCGCTCGCCGCTACGCCGGCCGACGCGCAGCAGTTCGTCCCCAAGTCGACCTTTACCGGAATTATGGAAGTCCAGAAGCGGTACATCCTGCGGCTCATCGACGTCGCGCACGACTCGATGCTGGGCTTCCGCCCCACCCCCGGCGTCCGGACCTTCGCCGAGCAGATCGAGCACGCGGCCGGGGCCGATGCCCTGATCGCACACCTGGTCATCACCGGCGGCATGCAGGGCATGCCGGTGCTGGGGGACTCCACCGTGTACCGCCGGAACAAGGCGGCGCTCAAGGAGTTTGCCGGCCGGTCGATGGACCACGCCATCGAGATGATCGGGGCGCTCTCCGATGCCGACCTGGTGAAGGAAGTGACCCTCTTCAACAACAAGCTCCCCATGCATCGGGCGCTCATGCTGCTGCTCGACCACTTCCCCTGGACCCTGGGCCAGACGGTGCCGTATCTCCGGCTCAACGGCATCAATCCTCCGGCCTACTCCCCGTTCTGATGGGGAGATTGCTTCGGGCGCTTCGCGCCCTCGCAATGACCGGGGTGCTCCGGGCCCTCGCGATGAGCTGGGGGATTCTTGCCGCGCCGCTCCCGGCCCAGGCGCCGGCCCGTCCCTTCGGGACGCTCCGGGAGCAGGCCGAGCTTCAGCAGCAGTGGCTGGAAAAGCGGATCACCACGCTGCTTCCCCCGCTGATGCGGAAGTACGGCATCGAGATGTGGGTGATCCCGATGCGGGAGTACAACGAAGATCCGGTATTCACCTCGCTGGTTTCGCCGACCACCTTCGCGGCGCGGCGCCGGACGATCTACGTGTTCCACGACCGGGGTCCCGTGAAAGGCATCGAGCGGATAGCGCTCGGGGGGTCCTCCCAGGGCGGACTCTACCAGGCGGTCCGGAGCACCAAGCCGGTCAGCGGGACCGCGGGCGTGGCGGGACCCCAGGCCGAGCTGTGGGGGGATGAGCAGTGGCAGGTCCTGAAGCGGGTGCTGGAGGAGCGCAATCCCCGGATCATCGGGATCGACAAGTCGCGGACCTTCGCCTTTTCGGACGGGCTGTCCGCCGGAGAGCTGGAGGGGATGAGCGAAGCGCTGGGTCCCCAGTGGACCAGCCGCTTCCGTCCGGTGGAGGGTCTGGCGGTGGACCTGATCGCGAGCCGGCTGCCGGACGAGGAGGCCTTCTATACCCGCTTGACCCGGCTGGTATGGAGCACCATCGAGGAGATGTTCTCCTCCCGCACCATCACCCCCGGCACCACCCGGACCAGCGACCTGGTGTGGTTCTGGCGCCAGCGGATCAATGATCTCGGGCTGGGCACCTGGTTCCAGCCTTCGATCGAGGTGCAGCGACGGGGCGTGAGCCCGGAGCAGCTCGGCGCCGATCCGGTGATTCAGCGGGGCGACCTGCTGCACTGTGACGTGGGGATCACCGCGCTGCGCCTCAACACCGACACCCAGCACAACGCCTACGTGCTGCTTCCGGGGGAGTCGGAGGCGCCCGCGGGGCTGCGCAAGGCCCTGGCGAACGCCAACCGTCTCCAGGACATCCTGTTCGAGGAGATCCGGGCCGGCCGGTCCGGTAATGAGATCCTCCGGGGCTCGCTCGCGAAAATGCGACAGGAAGGAATTGATGGCACCATTTACAGCCACCCGATCGGGATGCATGGCCACGGAGCCGGCCCGCTGATCGGGCTTTGGGACTACCAGGACGGAGTCCCCGGCCGGGGAGACCACAAGGTGATTCCCGGCATGTGGTACTCCAGCGAGCTCCAGGCTTCCACGCCGGTG
>DATFGC010000314.1:0-7650 GCA_035249765.1 Gemmatimonadales bacterium
CCTCGACGATATCGTCGATGTAGGTAAAGTCGCGGCGCATCCTCCCGTGATTGTAGACCTCAATGGGCCGGCCCTCGAGAATCGCCCGGGTGAACCGGAACACTCCCATGTCGGGGCGGTCCCAGGGGCCGTAGACCGTGAAGAATCGGAGGCCGGTCACCGGCAACCGGTAGAGGTGCGCGTAGGAGTGGGCCATCAGCTCGTTGGACTTCTTGGTCGCCGCATAGAGCGAGGCGGGATGATCCACCGGATCGTGAACCGAGAACGGCATGCGGGTATTGAGGCCGTACACCGAGGAGGACGACGCATAGGTCAGGTGGTCGGCGCCATGGTGGCGGCAGCCTTCCAGCACGTGGAGAAACCCGAGCAGGTTGCTGGTGACGTAGGCATGGGGATGGGTCACCGAGTACCGAACTCCCGGCTGGGCCGCGAGATGGATCACCCGGGGAAACCGCTCCCGCCGGAACAGGGCCTCCATGCCGGACTGGTCGGCCAGATCCGCCTGGATGAACCGGAAGCCGTCCAGGGGCTGTAACCGGGCCAGGCGGGCCCGCTTGAGGGCGGGGTCGTAATACGGGTTGAGGTTGTCCAGCCCGACCACCTCGTCGCCCCGCGCCAGCAGCCGGCGACTGACGTGGTAGCCGATGAACCCCGCCGCGCCGGTCACCAGATGTTTCATCTCAATCCTCGACCACGTGGGTCTCGAAGACCTTGCGGTACGCCTCCCATCGGTCACGGCGGAATGTTCCCGCCTCCAGGCAGTCGGCGGCGGCATAGGCCATGGCAAGCGCATGGTGGGTGTTGTCGTGGGCGAACAGGCCCTGCCGCCCGTAGCTCAGCAGCTGGGGCAGGGAGTCCACCCACCGGTCCAGGGCCTCGAAGGCTTTTTCGTAGCCGATGGTATAAATCGGGTAGGCCTGCCGGAGCCGCCGCACCTGGATCGTCCGGGGCGGGGCCGGGAGCGGAATGCCGGACCGGGAAAGATCCTCGGCCACCAGCGCGGCCAGCCCGGCGTCGTCCATGGTCCACCACGGATCGCCGGGGCTGCAGGGCAGCTCGGCGCAGAGCACCGTCCCTCCCGCGGGGAGGCCGAGACCGGAATAGTTCTTGGGCTCCGAGAGCCGGGTGATTCGCACCTCGGCGCTGGGGAAGTAGTGCGCGTCGAATTCGGTGAAGCGGGATACCGGGAGCTCCAGGTAGACCAGGATCATGGCGCGGTAGTCGATGGCCGCCGAGGCCTGGTGCACTTCGGCAGGAACCCCCTCGCCGAGCAGCCGGGCCAGCGCCGTGATCGGGATGGTGGACCAGAGGTAGTCGGCCTCCACCCGCTCGCACTCGCCGTCCTTCCGGGATTCGATCACCCAGGGATCGCCAGGGGCCCCGGGAGGGGTGAGGCGGGTCACCCGGCGGCCGTAGCGCACATCCGCCCCGAGGCGGGACGCCGCGGTCTCGTACGCTTCGCTGATCTGGCCGTATCCGTGTCGGGGGTAGAAGAAGCGACCGGCGCCGGCGGGTTTGAGTCCGGGCACGGCGGACAACACCTTGCGCGCGAGCTTGGTGAAGGTCCCCGCCGAGACCCGGCGCCGCGCCTGGATGGCCGAGAGCTCTTCAGGAGCCCGGCCCCAGATTTTCCGGGCGTAGGGGAAGTAGAACGATCGGCAGATCGTGGGACCAAGGCTCGCCAGCAGAACCTCCCCGAAGCTGGCCTGCGAACCGGAGCCGCGGATCGGCTTGAGCAGCATGTCGCCCAAAGTGCCGAGCGCGAACCCGGGGTCGAGCCGGAGCAACAGATCGGCCGGCTTGAGGGGAAAATGGATCCAGCGGCCTCGCAGCCCGATTCGCCCATGGCGAGGCCGGTCGAGCAGATCCGGGCCCAGAAATCCGCGGATATCGGCGAGGATCGCGGGGTCGCAGGCGGGGTGCAGACGGTGGCTGCCGTAGTCCACCCGCATGCCGCCGAATTCGAAGCTGCCGGCGTTTCCGCCGGGGACCGCCTGCTGCTCCAGCAGGGTGACCTGGGCCCGATCGAGGCGGCGGAGCTGATAGGCCCCGCCCACCCCCGCGGGGCCGGCGCCCAGAATGGTGACCCGGGGCAGTGCCACGATTACTCCCCCCGAAGCGGCGTCACGGTCAGCCGGCCATTGACGGAGCGATCGGATGGATGGCGGGTCCGGTGCAGCAGCAGCCAGATCAACCCGCCCAGGAGACCCCCGGCGATGAGCACGGTCTGCCACAGGAGAGAGCAGACCACACTCTGGGCAGCCGGGACTCCAAACGGGAGCAGGAGAGCGGCCAGGCTTGCTTCGCGCACTGCGAGGCCGCCCAGGCTGATGGGCAGCAGGCTGGCGATTTTCGCGAGCGGCCATACCAGGAACCAGACCGCCAGATCGACTTCGATCCCCACACTGCTCCCCAGCCAGGCGTTGAGCAGCACGAAGCTGCTCTGAATCCCGAGCGACAACCCCAGGCCGATGGCGGCGATCCGGGGAGTGCGCCAGAGCCGCCGCAGCCCTACCAGTCCACGCCCCACCGGACGCCGGAGCCGGCGAGGCCAGCGATGCAGCGGACGCCGGTACAGGAGCGGCAGCAGGAGGGCCGCGAAGCCCAGACCCGCGAGCAGGGCGACGGTGAGCGCCTGCCCGAGCCACCCCTCGAGCCGGCTCTGAGCCAGCAGACCTCCCACGGTCACCAGCAGGGCGAGAGCCAGCAAGTCGGTGATCCGGTCCATCACCCCACCCCAGAGGGCGGCCTCGGGCCGCCGGGTGATCCGCCCCGCGAGGGCGATGCGGAGCAGGTCTCCTCCCACAATGCTGGGAAGGCAGAGGTTGGCGAAGAGACCGGCCGAATAGCAGAGCGTGGCGTCCAGCCGGCCCAGACCGGCTCGAGCGGCGTTCACGAACAGCCGCCACTTGAAGATTCCGACGGTGTGGCCGAGGACGAATCCGGCCAGCACCCCGAGCCAGACGCGGGGCGGCAACCGGCCCAGGGCTTCTCTGACCTGGCTCCAGGGCAGGAAGAACAGCAGCGCCGCCAGCAGCGCAACGCTGATCGCGGCTTTCAGCCAGGGCTTCACGGCCGCCGCGCGATGCGCATGTTCTGATCCGCCAGCAGTCCGACCGCCCAGATGATCAGGGTGCCGATGATCGCCAGGACGGCGCTCTCGGACAGGTTCCGGCGGGTGATGTCGTAGCCCAGCTTGAGCAGCCCGGCGAGGAAAAGCAGGGCGCCTACCGGAATGAAGACCTTGAGCGGATTGAAGAAGACGATGGTCCGGAGGATGAGCAGGGTAAAGTCGTAGGCATGGCGGGCCCGGATCTTGGACTGACCCAGGCGGGCGTGGTAGTTGATCGGCACGTACTCGACCGCGTGTCCGTTGCAGGCGGCGGCCAGGGTAATGGTGGTGGTGAAGGAGAACCCGTCCGGCAGCAGGCCCAGGTACCGCTCCACCAGCGATCGCCGCATCAGCCGGAGCCCGGAGTTGATGTCGGGGAGGCGCTGGCCGGCCAGGTAGCTGGCCAGCCGGTTGAGAAACCACTTTGCCGGCCGCCGGATCAGGGGGATCTTCACCGATTGCCCCAACCGGGCGCCCACGACCATCGAGTTCTGCTCGGCGACCGCCAGCAGGGCCGGGATCGATTCCACCGGGTAGGTCCCGTCGGCATCGGTGATCAGGATCCAGCCGTAGCGGGCATGCTCGATCCCCAGCTTCAGGGCCGCGCCATACCCCCGGTTCTTCATCCGTCGCAGCACCCGGGCGCCGGTCGAATCGGCTTCCGGGGCGGTGCGATCGGTTGAGCCATCGTCCACCACGATGATCTCGAAGGCCCAGTCGGTCCCCTCCAGGGTGTTCCGCACGGCACGGACCTGCTCGGCCACGTGGTCACCCTCGTTGAACGCGGGGATGACCACGCTCACCGCGCGCTCGATCCGGGCGGGCTCATCGCCAACAATGTCCTCGATCACGGGGCCCTCACGGTGCGGGAACCGGCGGCGCGGTGCACACGGTGATGTCTCCGTCGCCGACTGTTCCCCGGAACACCCGCGCCGCCGTACACTCGGTGCTCAGGGTGCGCAGGAGGTCGGGAGTACGATTCGCGATGTACGCCTTCAGGGTGTAGACCACCCAAACCCGGTTGCCTCCGGCGCGGATGGTCTGGAGCTCCTCGAGGCTCTCGAGGCTCTCCCAGGGACGCCGGTAATACCGCCGGTAGGGGTATCGGGCTCCTCCCGCGGTCGTCACGGGCTCGCCCTCGCTCCGTTCGGCCTCGACATATCGCATCGCCGCCTCGAAGGCCTGCTTGGGGTAGCGGGAGTTCACCACCACGGCGGCCGCCGACAGGAGTACCATCATCCCCACCAGCACCAGTCCGGCCACCGGGGCTTCGGCCGGACGCGGGCTCCGCTTGTGCGCCAGCCATCGTCCGAGCTCGAGGGCCCCCCGCACCACGATCAGCAGGGCGAACCCCGCCAGGAAGAAAAGAAACCTGGGGCGGACCGGCCGTTGCAGCGCAATCGCCGCCGCGAGGGTCAGGACCCCGGGCAGCAGGAACATGCCGACCACGAACCGGCTCTGCCGGAAGTAGCTCCAGAGCCCGATGAGGAAGAGTGCCGCGCCCGCGAGCACGGCCAAGCCGCTCCCCAGGCCGATCTGGAGTCCGCGCCAGAGCTCCCGGGCCGCCCAGCGCGGGGTAGCGCTCGCCATGGGAGCGGAGTCTCCTGCCACCGCCTGGCCTACTTCGAGCAGCACCGGGGCGAAGAGGAGCAGGGTAAACCCGGCCGCCAGCCCAAAACCCAGGATCAGCAGGCGCCATGGGCGCGGCTGCTTCCGCTCGACCCGGGGCGGGACCAGCGGCGTCAGGCAGAGCAGCGCATGACTCAGGACCAGGAAGATCATGGTCAGATGGGTATAGACACCCAGCGCCGCCGCCACGCCGTACCACACCCAGTCGGCCGGTTTCCTCCGCCGCATTCCCCGAAGCAGCAGCCAGCTGCTCAGCAGGGCGAAAAACGCCAGCGCCGCATATCCCCTGGCGGATTGGGAGAACCACACGTGATGGTAGGCAACCGCAAGCAACAGGCTGGCGAGCAGGGCCTCGGTCCGCCCCACAAACTCCCGGGCGAAGACGTAGAGCAGCGGGACGGTCGCGACCCCCAGCAGCACCGACGGAAGCCGCAGGCTCCAGGGGTGTTCCCCGAACACCCCGACCGACAGATGGGCCAGCAGCGAGAAGAAGGTGTGCTGATTATCGCCCGGGAAGACAGTCACGATCCGGCTCAACGGCAGCCGAACGCTTTCCAGGACGGTCAGGATCTCGTCGTACCAGAGCTCGCTGTCGAGTCCGATGAGCCGGAGCGCGCCGGCCAGGGCGGTCACCAAGGCCAACGCCAGCCATGGAGTGGATTCCTCCTCCGCAACGGCCTGCTTCATTCTCTACCTTTGCACGGGGACGGGGCGTGGGGAGACGGTATGGGGTGGGCCCCACATCCTGGTGGTTCCGCCGCCACACCACCTCCCACAAACATGAAATTCACTTAATACTTCTAGGCGCCTGTTTCCGTCCGCCGTACATAAATGGCCCCAGCGCGCTCGAAGACGTCGTAGGACTTCAGGGTAAAGGCGCTGCAGTGGGAGGTGCCGTCGACCAGCGAATAAGCCACCCCGTGGCCTGGGCAGTAGAGCTTTTCGTCATCGTGATAGGCCGCGATCATATCGAAACTCAAGTGGGGACAGACCCGATCGAGGGCTCGCAGCACATCGTCCACCCGGAAGACCATGAGCCTGGCGTTCTCGAAGTTGACCGCGATCTTGGCTCCCTCCGGGAGCTCGTCCGAGGAGCAGATCCGGCGTTCCTCTCCGGTCTTAAGGGGACCGGACAGCTCGAACAGGCGGGTGTCGGGGGCGGGTTTGCCCGGCTTGATCTCGAACGAGGGCTTGCCCCGGTTCTTCTTGGCCGGGAAGACCGTCACGGCGGTGAACTTCCGCCGCTCCAGATCATCCGAGGAATACCAGTACTCGAAGTTCCAGGCCGCATTGAGGTCGAAGCGCGGCTGGCCCGGATTGAGCCGGGTGGTGATCACGATGCGGGTCTGATCGGAAATATTGACCTGGGTGCCGTGGAGGGTCTCCGGGTTGAAGACCAGGAGCTGACCCGGCTTGGTCACGATCTTGTGGGGCTTGGTGACCGGGACGCCTTCGGCGAGATACATGCTCACCGGATCGTAGGGGTACTGGTAGCCGAACATCCCGGGATAGAGGATGACCGTGTTGTCCACGTTCACCCCGTCGATCGACCACCAGAGGTTCACCCCGTCATAGGAGTGACCATACCAGGTGTCGATGTGGGCGCCGTGGGCGCGGGCCACCTCGGGGAGCCGCTGGTGGTAGGTCTCCGGCTTGTAGGCGCTCCGGAGCCTCCGCTTCTCCCGGGCCTTGGTGATCTCGTTGACAATCAGGCGCCAGTTCTTGAGGGCGGCGATGCCAAGGCGGGCTTTCTCCCAGAAGGGGTATCCGGGCTTTTCGACGTTCTTCGCCTCCCGGGAGACCAGGAAGGGGTAATAGATTCGCATCACGATGAGGTGGTCGACATAGAAGGTGCCCTCGAGTCCGAGATCGTCCCGCCCGACCCGGAAGGACCAGTAGTAGAGGTCGCGCTGGAGGGTCTTGAGCAGATACTCCTCGAGCAGCAGCAGCTTGGATGCCGGGAAAAACTCGTGCATGCGCGGCAGACCGGCGGCTTCGACCTGCCTGCGAACGTCGGCTCCCGATATGCGCTCGATCCCGTCGAAGAAGGCCCGGGTGACCTTGGCGTACATCTCCTCCCGCAGGGCGTAGTCGTCCAGCACGAAATACTTCCCGTCGCGCAGAATTGCGGGTGTGTCCACCCTGGGAGCGGTAGCGGTTGCGGTCAAGGAGTCTCTCCTGTAGTGCCGGCGAAGCCTGGCCCCGCCGGAGTTCCTGATCTGACGGACAAGTGCAATTCCCATTCCCGGCGCGCCGGAGAGTGCCCCGGCGCTGCTGCCAGGGAATCTAGACCCTCAGTTCGGGCAGCGCCCCCCGCCGGAGGCGCAGCCCCCCCACCGCGACCAGGGTGACCACGTAGGCGAGCGCTCCCGCCGCAATGGTGAGCCAGACCGACGTCAGGTGGAGAGTCAGCAGCACGAGGGTCATCACCGCGGCGGCCAGGAGCGTGCGCCAGAAGCGGGCCGGCGGGGCCATCGGCAGGCTGGCCTTCCCGAGGAGCCTGAGCATCGGGACGGTTCGAACCGATTCGGTTGTCACGGTGACGAGGGCCGCTCCGGCCATCCCCAGGGGCGGGATCAGCACCAGGTTCAGGATGAGGTTGCTGGCCGCTCCGGCCAACGAGGTATGGAGCATCTGATCCTGCCGTCCGTGGGCGATCATCACGCCCTGGGCAATGTTGCGGAAGAGGGCGATGGGGAGCGCCCACAGCAGAATCTGCAGGGGGAGGACGGAAGGGCCGTATTCCGCACCGAAGACGAACGACACCAGCCGGGGCGCAACCAGGCAGCCCCCCACCGCGACCGGAAGGACACCGGCAAACACCTGGGCCTGGGCGCTGTGGTACAAGGCCCGCTCCTGCTCCCGGTTGCCCATGGCGCGGGTTACCGCGGGGAGCAGCGTCATCTGGT
>DATFGC010000315.1:0-2137 GCA_035249765.1 Gemmatimonadales bacterium
GTCTCACCGGTGACGGGCTCTCCCTCCACGAACGTCCCGTTGGTGGAGCCCAGGTCGGTCAGCACCCAGACGTCGTCCCGCCGCTGCAGCTTGGCGTGGGTGGTGCTGACGCTGGGATCGGCGATCACGATGTCGTTGTAGTCCGCCCGGCCGACGTTGACGACCGGCAGGGTGATCGGAAGCCGCCGGCCGCGCAGGTCGCCGCTGCGAACCAGCAGCGAGGCGATGGGCAGGGCCGGGACCGATGTGGGAGTCGGGATGGGATCGCGGGGGATCGAGAGGGGCACGCCGTGCATCGTATCGGACAGGCGAGCGGTCGCCCCCGTGGGCGTGTGGAGCGGCCCCTCGGAAGGCACCGGCCGGGGTCCCATCGGGGGAGCCGGCGGGGCCGCATCGGCGTAGAACCGGAACTCATCGGTCCCGATCCGGATCACGTCCGCCCGGGCGAGCAGATGGCGCTTCCCCACCCGCCTGCCATTCACGAAGGTGCCGTTCACGCTGAGGTCCACCAGGACGTAACCGTCGGGACCCACCTGAATCTCCGCATGCCTGCGCGAGACGTCGCCCGAGGTGACCACCACGTCCGAGGCGGCATCCCGCCCGAACACCAGCGGCTCGGTCTCGATGGAATACTCCCGCCCGTCGGTGAGACAGACGACCCGGCCGCCCGAGGCCCCGGGAGGCGGCTTCACGGGCTGGGCCGAGGGGAGATCGGCGAACGCTCCGGAATCGAACAGTTGGGTATTGCCCGCGCGCTGCGGGTCCACTGCGAGGATCTCGTGACCGAAGATCTGGATCTTGTCGCCGTGCAGGACCGGCGTGGGGTCGGTGCCCAGACGCACGCCGTTGATGGACACCTCGGCGTCGGCGCCGGCGGTCCGGATCGCCGCGCCCCCCGCGCTGCCCTGTACGACGGCGTGATGCGGCCGCACGCCCTCACCCTCGAGGACGATGGTACACCACGGCGCCGAGCCTATGACCGTATCTCCGGTGGCGACTGGGATCCGTCGGCCACCGACCTCGAGTTGCATCATGGATCGGATTCCGAAGGCTGAACCGGTTGCCAAACGTACCCCGGGCCCCGGGGGCAGGCAAGCAAACTCGTCTCAGGCAATCTTGCGCACCTCTTGACCGCTGAGCTGCAGCTGGTACAGCCGCTCGTAGAGGCCCCCGGCCGCCAGCAGCTCCCGGTGGCTGCCCCGTTCCCGGATCTCACCGTGATGCATCACCAGGATCTCATCGGCGTGGAGGATGGTGCTCAGCCTGTGAGCCACCACCAGGCTGGTGCGACCGGCCATGAGCTCCGCGATGGCTCGCTGGATCTGCGCCTCCGCCTCGGCGTCCACCGAGCTGGTGGCCTCATCCAGCACCAGGATTCGGGGGTCGAGCGCCAGGGCCCGCGCGAAGCTCAGCAGCTGCCGCTCACCCACGCTCAGGCTGCGCCCCCGCTCCCCCAGCCGATGCTCGTAGCCGGACGGGAGCCGGGTGATGAACCGGTCCGCCCCCACCCGCTCGGCCGCTTCCCGGACCGCCTCGCGCGAGATCGGCGCGCCGAGGGCCAGGTTGTGCAGGATGTCGCCGGTGAAAAGGAAGAGATCCTGCTGCACGAACCCGATCGCGGCGCGAAGATCGGCGGTGGCCAGATCGCGGATGTCGATCCCGTCCACCGTGATCCGCCCCCGCTCGGGATCGTAGAACCGGAGCAGGAGGTTGACGATGGTGGTCTTGCCGGCGCCCGTATGACCCACCAGCGCCACCGTCCGGCCGGGAGACGCGGTGAACGAGATGTCCTTCAGCACCCAGGGGCCGTCGGGGGTGTAGCGGAACCACACCCCCTCGAAACGAACCTCGCCTCGGACCGGCCGCGGGAGCAGGGCCGGGCTGGCCGGCTCTTCGACCGACACCGGCTCGTCCAGCAGGGCGAAGACCCGCTCGGATGACGCCATGGCGCTCTGGAGCAGGTTGAATTTCTCCGAGAGGTCCTGCAGCGGTTGGAAGAAGCGCCGGGTGTACTGGATGAACGCGGCGAGCACGCCCACCGTCAGCGTCTCGTCCAGCACCCTGAGACCGCCGTACCAGAGGAGCAGCGCCATCGCCACCGCGGTCAGCACCTCGACGACCGGGAAAAAGATGGCGT
>DATFGC010000316.1:0-18633 GCA_035249765.1 Gemmatimonadales bacterium
TGTAGTACCCCGCCCGCTCGGGATAACCACCCCGGAGCCTGGGCAACCGCAGCAGCCTGCCTCCGGCTTCGAACACCCGGTCCGGTTTTCCGGAGCCCAGCCGCCAGGGCGGCAGATCCCAGATGTAGAGGGCCAGCGGGCAGCGGTGACGGCGCGAATACGCGAAGGCCGCCGCCACGCAGGCCCCGTCCGCCGCGAAGGCCAGACCGGCCGGTTCCTCACCCGTGAGCGCGATCGTAAGCCCGGCGCGGCGCAGCGCCGGCACCGGAAGGGCGCAATAGCGATTGGGCGAGAACCAGCGCACATCGATCACGGCCCCGGCACCAGGGTGTAGTTCCGGAATTCGAAAGGCCGGTGACCGGTAATCCGTTCGACCAGGTCGGATGCATAGAAGCGGAGATGCTCGGCCGCGAAGAATTTCGGCGTCACGACCCGTTCCGGGTCATCGGCGTGGGCGGCCACCCATTCCCGCGCCACGACAGGATGGGTCCCGGTAAAGGGGCGGAGCCCGGGAAACCAGCGCAGCACCGCCGCGCTTTCCGCGGGCGGCACCCAGCGCCCCGGATAGAGCTGGCGGTCCACCGCCCCGCGCGCCCGGAGCGCCGCTGCGGACCGGAGCCAGCCGTAGTGAAACATTTCGGCGTCCACCGCGCGGGCCCGGACCCGCCGCTCCCGGTCCCCGACCCTGAACCCCTGGGCGTCGCGATAGGGCCGCACCTCCGCCGCCGGATCGAGCCGGACACCCCGCACCTCGCGACGGTACCAGCGACGGTTCACCGCCTCGGTGCCGGGGTTTCCGAAAATGTGGCGATAGCGGACCACCAGCCCTTCCAGGTCGGTGGTCGCTTCGGCGTCCTGGAAGGCTTTCCGGAGCGGGGCCACGCCGTCTTCGTGGAGCACCTCGTCGGCCTGGATGTAGAAGCCCCAGGAAAACCGGCAGGCCGCCATTGCCCTGGCGGTCTCCTCCCGCAGGACCGACTCTCCCCGGGAAAAATCCCACTCGGTTTCGAGGACCCGGATCCGGGGATCCCCGATCGAGCGGACGATGTCGAGCGTCGCATCTTCCGATCTCCCGACGTTCACCACCACCTCGTCGCAGAGCGGCAGGATCGACCGGATGCTCGCCTCGACGGGGAAGTCGAGCAGCTCGCCGTTCCGGACCAGGGTAAACCCGGAAATCTTCATTGGAGCGCGCCGGCCAGGAGCGCCTCGAGCCGGTGGCGCCAGGAATGCTCGGCCAGCGCGCGGCTCCGGGCCCGCTCGGCCAGCGCCGCCCGCTCGGCAGAAGCACCCAGCAGCCATCGGGCCTTCTCGCGCAGCTCCCCGGGGTTGCGGAACGTCACAATCTCCCGATCCTCGGCAAAGTTCCGGACCAGATCCGCCTTGGCATCGCACAGCTGTGCGGTGCCGATTCCGGCGAGCTCGAACACCCTGCGATTCGCGCCGGTTCCATACCGGCCTGCGGAGGCCGGCTCCCCGAAAAACTGATGGATGTTGAGCGCGATGGACGCGTTGCTGAAGGCGCGGACGAAGTCCTCCCCGTAGAGGGGCCCGCGCGGCCACCCCGGGCCCCAGGCCACCACGCCGAGATCGCGGATCGCGTCGACCGCAGCGGCCCGGAACGGCTCCTGACTGCCGACGAACGCGATCGGCGCCGGCACAGCACCCGGGTCGGGCATCGGACGGTGAAACGCCGGATCGAATCCTTCCGCGAGATACTCGGCCTGATGGCCCAGAGCCCGGTGCCGCTCCACCATGGAGGTGTCGAAGATGAAGCAGCGGTCGTAGGCCCGGCCGATCCGGAGCGAGAGGTCGAGGAGGTGAGGGCCGTCGGGGAACCAGTTGACCCATCGAGCGCCGGCGGCCTCGCGCAGCCGGTCAATGGCCTCGGGAGCCAGCGACGCGCCTTTGAAGACCAGCACCAGGTCGGGGCGATGGGCTCGCAGGGCGGAACGAAGCCTGGATTCGAGATGCCGGCCCAGCAGCGCGTCGAGTCCCCGGGTGCGCTCCTCCACCGCGACCACATCGGTCCCCATGGCGGCAAGGGTGTCGCGCAGGGCGCACCCGGTCCGGTGATAGCGCTGGTTGAATTTGGCGACGAGAACGAGGCGGGCGCCGGAGTAGGCGGGCGGCACGCGCGAATAGTAATCCCGTGATAGGTTGTCCGCCGATGCGCATTGCCCTGCTCTATCACGGCCGCCTTCCGGTGGAAGGCTACGGCGGAACCGGCCGGGTGGTGCACTGGCTGGCCCGGGGGCTCGCCGAGCTCGGTCATGAGGTCATCCTCCTCGCCGCGCCGGGGTCCCGAGTCCCCGAGGCCCGGCTGGTGCCGGTGGATCCGAAGCGGGCGGAGCACCGGGACTTCGATCCCCGCGCGCTGCTGCCCCAGGGCGTCGAGGTGGTGCACGCCCACCGGCCGATCGCGGTGCCGGGTGTCCCGACCCTCTGGACCCTCCATGGCACCGCCAACCGGGCCGACTATCCCCCGAACATGGTGTGCCTGAGCCGGGACCACGCAGACCGGAGCGGCGCGGCGGCCTTTGTCCACAATGGACTGGATCCCGCGGACTACCGGTTCCGCCGGGACAAGGACGGGTTCGATCTGTTCCTGGGACGGCTCCACAGCGCCAAGGGGTGGCAGTGGGCAGTCGCCGGAGCCCGTCGGTCCGGCCACCACCTGGTGGTGGCGGGTGGATGGAAAACCCTGTTTAGCCCTGGTGTCAGGACGGTTGGGCGGGTGGACGGCGAGCGAAAGCGCGCGCTGCTCGCGGGAGCCCGCTGCCTCTGGATGCCGGCACGCTGGAACGAGCCCTTCGGGCTCACCCTGATCGAGGCCATGGCCAGCGGCACGCCGGTGCTGGGCACCAGGCGGGGCGCGCTTCCGGAGATCGTTTCGCCCGACACCGGCGCGCTGGGCGATACCCTGGAAGAGCTGGTGGCACTGCGTCCTTCGATCGAACGGTGCGACCCCGAGGCCTGCCGGGCCCGGGTGATCTCACGATTCAGCCACCGGGTGATGGCGAGCCGGTACGTTGAGTTGTATCGCGAGGTCGCGGCGACGGGAACGGTGAGCGGTGAGCAGTGAGCGGGAGGAGGTAGTCATCGCGAGGGCCCGAAGGGCCCGTGGCGATCTCGTCGGGATTGCTTCGCTACGCTCGCAATGACTCGCGGGTCCCGCTCACCGCTCACCGCTTGCCGCTCACCGCATCGAGAATGAGCTTCAGCCGATGCATGTAGGTGTGTCTTGCCAGGACTTCCCGCCGGGCCGAGGCGCCGGTCAGCTCCGCCACTGGAAGATCCTGGAGCGCGGCCTGCACCACCCGGCGAAGCTCGTCGGCGTCGTGAAAGACCAGCAGGTCCCGTCCGGGCTCGAACTGGGTCTCGAGATCGGCGCGCGCATCCACGACCTGGGGCACTCCGATCGCGGCGACTTCGAACACCCGCTGGTTCAGGTGGGACTCCGGGCCCCCGTTCCCCGAGGCCAGGTGATGAATGTTGATGGCCACCGACGCGCCGCCGTAGGCCCGCACGTAGTCCATGGTGTTGGGCACTTCTCCGCGGCAGTAGTCCCGCAACGACGTCGTGCGCCATCCCGGCCCCCAGAGTGCGAGCCCGAACTCGACCAGGCTGGTGAGCAGCGCTTCCCGGCGCGCGGTGGCGGTTCCCGCAAAGACGACATTGGCACGGTACTGGTCGCGGGAGCGCAACGGACGGTAGATCGACGGGTCGGCGGCCAGAGGCACCACCGGCACCGCCCTTCCCAGCGCGGCGCGGGCCCGGACGGCCACGTCGCTCGAGGCGACGAACACCTGGTCGTATGCCGGCATCCGCCGCATCGCCTCGGCCACGGTCCGGAGATCGTCGGGGAACCAGTTGACCCAGGGAATGCCCTGGCGCCTGCGGAGGTCTTCCACCAGCTCGCGGTCCAGCTCGGGACCACCGATGACCAGCACCAGGTCGGCGCGGGCCAGCTCGACCGCCTTGCGCAGCCGGGTCCGCAGATCGCTGCCCGACAGCCGGCCCAGCAGCCCGGGTCGCTTCAGCAGATCGAACGCTTCCACCTTGCAGCCCAGCCGCTCGAGAGCGCGGCAGCGCTGGGCGGCATGAGCGTACTGGCCATCGTCGAACCGCGCCACCACCAGGATGGTGCGCACCGTCACGCCAGCACCTCGGCGCCCCGAAACTGGAGGTCGTACAGCCGGCGATAGAGACCGTTCTCGGCCACCAGCTCCTGATGGGTCCCCCGTTCCACCAGCTGCCCTGCGTCGAGCACCAGAATGAGATCGGCATCGAGCACGGTCGCGAGGCGGTGCGCCACGACCAGCACGGTCCGGTCCTGCATCAGCCGCTCGATGGCGTCCTGGACCAGCCGCTCCGATTCGGTATCCAGGGCGCTGGTGGCTTCGTCCAGCAGCAGGATCGGCGGATCACGCAGCAGCGCCCGGGCGATGGCGATCCGCTGCCGCTGCCCTCCCGAGAGCCGGGTGCCCCGCTCGCCCAGCAGGGTCTCGTATCCGCCGGGCAGCTGGGCGATGAACTCGGCGGCGTTGGCGGCGCGGGCCGCCGCCTCCACCTGGGCGGGGGTGGCGCCGGGCCTGCCATAGGCGATGTTGGCATGCACGGTGTCATTGAGCAGGACGGTATCCTGGCTCACCACCCCGAGCAGACTGCGGAGCGAGGCGCGCTGGAGCGAGGGGAGCGGGGCGCCATCGAGCCGGATTTCACCCGAAACCGGATCGTGAAATCTGGGGAGCAGGTCGAGCAGAGTGGTCTTCCCCGCGCCCGACGGCCCCACGATCGCCACGATGCTGCCCTTGGGGGCGGTGAAGCTGATGTCCATCAGCACCCGCGGCCCTTCGCCGTAGCCAAAGCTCACCCGCTCGAAAACGATGTCGCGCTCGAATCGCGCCGGAACCGCGCCGGAAGCATCGGCCTCCGCCGACGGCTCGTCCAGCAGGGCGAAGACCCGCTCGGCGCTGGCCTGTGCGATCGCCCAGGAGGCGGGAAACTGGGAGATCGACTTGAGCGGTGACATGATCTTGAGCGCCCCGACCAGAAACCCGATGGTGGCCGCGGCGCCGAGCTCAACGCCGGTCACCGCGGGATTGGCCGCGGCCCAGATGATCAGGGTGAGCACCAGTCCGCCGAACAGCTCGCTCACCGGACTGGTCATCGAGGAATAGCGCTGGGTCCGCTGCACCCGTTTCCGGTAGCGAGCCGCCTGATCGGCGAAGAACCGGGCCTCGCCCGCCTCGCCGCCGTAGGCCCGGATCAGCTTCATCGCCCCCAGGCGCTCGCTGACGGTCGCGGTGAGCTGGCCCTGCTCCTCCTGCCAGAGCCGTGCGTGCCGGCGGAGCCGGCCCAGCAGGCCGCGGATGCCCAGGATCAGGATCGGCGCGGTCGCGACGGTGATCAGGGTGAGCCGGGGAGAGATCGTGGCCAGAAACGCCAGGGTGCCGAGGATCAGGACGACGTTCTGGAACAGGGCGGCCAGCGACGCGGTCACCGCCTGCTTGGTGCGGTCGGCGTCCACCATGACGGTGGAGATCAGCTGGCCGCTCCGGGTGCGCTGGAAAAAGTTGAGATCGAGGGTGAGCAGGTGGCGGTAGAGCCGCACCCGGAGGTCGCGGACCAGGCCCTCCTGCACCGCGACCGAGAGCTGGTTCGAGGCATACTGCATCAGGTTCTTGATCAGCAGCGCGGCGACCAGCAGCAGCACCAGGCGCGCGGCCGCCTCGCGGGACGGCAATCCCGCCACCAGCGGATCGAGCAGCCAGTCGGTGATCCGCTCGAGCCGGGTCGCCTGCTCTCCCAGGCTTCCCGCGGTGCCGAAGAGCGCCTTGAGCAGCGGCACCAGGATCACGATGGTGGCGGTGTCCAGCACCGCGGCGACCAGCGTCGCGCCGATCCCGAGCAGGAACAGTCCCCGGTACGGTCGTGCCGCCTCGAGGAGCCGCCGGGCCGGGTGGTGTGCCATGGTCAGAAGCTAACGCGCTGGCGACCCCATTTCACCCGGCTACATTCCCCGCGTGCCGCCGAATATCCTCCTGGTCCGCTTCAGCGCGATCGGTGACATCCTCCTGCTGACTCCGCTGGTGCGCGCGCTGCGCCGGAAGCACCCCGAGGCGCGGCTCACCGTGGTCACCCGCACCGGTTTCGCGCCGCTGCTGGAGCGGAATCCGCGCATTTCCGAGGTCATCGGCTGGGATCCGCTCACCTCGCTGTCGGATCTGGGCCGGCGGCTTCGCGAGCTCGAGTTCACCCATCGCCTCGACCTGCACGACAGCGTCCGGAGCCGCCTGCTGCGCTGGCACGCCGGCGGCCCCTGGACCACCTACCCCAAGCATCGGCTGGCGCGCACGGCACTGATCCACACCCATCGCGATCTGTATCGCGACCGCCGGCACGTGGCCGAGCGGTACTTCGACGCCGCCCGGGGGCTGGAGGTGACGCCGGATGGCGGCTCCCTCGAGATGTTCCTCTCGAGGGCGGATCTCGAGGCGGCCGAGGGATTCCTCGCCGCCCGGGGCCTGGGTCGGAGCCGCCAGCTCATCGCGGTCGCTCCCGGTGCGGCGCACTTCACCAAGCGGTGGCCGACCCACCACTGGATTGCCCTGGTGCGGCGGCTGGTCGAAGCCGGTAACGACGTGATTGTGCTGGGCGGACCACAGGATCTGGCGATCGGGGAGGCGGTCGCCGCCGGAGGAGGAGAGTTCGCCGCCAGCGCTGCCGGCGGGTTCGACCTGCCCGGAAGCGCCGCGCTGCTCAAGCGCACCCGCGCGCTGGTGTCCGGGGATACCGGCCTGATGCACCTCGCCACGGCGGTCGAGACGCCGGTCATCGCCCTGTTCGGCCCGACCGTGGAGCAGTTCGGCTTCTTTCCCTATCGGGCCAAGTCGGCGGTGCTGCAGCGGGAGCTGTCCTGCCGGCCCTGCAGCGCGCACGGGGGCCCGCGCTGCCCGCTCAAGCACCACCGTTGCCTTCAGGACCTCCAGCCGGGCGACGTCCTCGAAGCGCTGCGGCGGCTGCCACGATGAGTCCGCTGAGTCCCGCGGGCACCGCGCTGGTCAAGCTCATGAGCGAGTTGCCCCGTGGCCCCCGCCGGGAAGGGGTCTTTGCCGTCTGGCTCACCCTGCGAGTGGCTGAAGACCTCCTCCTGGTTCCTCCGCCGCCGGAGCGAAGCAGCAAGCGGCGGGTCGCCGCCCTGGAGCAGCGGCTCTCCAGCCTCGAGTTCCCGGCTCCGCTGCGGCGCGCGCTGGTCGCCACCCTCGCGGAGCTCCGGGACGCGCGCCGGGACCGGGTGGGACAGGCCCTGCTGCTGCTGGTGGCGCCGGCGCGGGAAGCGCTGGGACCCGAAGCCTCCGAAATCCTGGCGCGGGCGGCGCGGTCGGCGACCCAGCGCTGACCGCCTCATCCCTTCCTTTGAGGATTGTCCCGATGAGTGGTTGTTGTGAGACCTTCTCGGCTGTCGCAGAACAAAGCTACGGCGCGCAGCAACATGGTTGTACTCGCGCCGGACGCAGGCCACAGTGTGGAACCGCACGAGGTCACGCGGAGCCGCGGAGGGCGCGGAAGAGACGGGGATGCGAGAACTGAATGATATAACGGGGGGAATCGTGGACGCCTCGCTCCGGATCCATCGTGACCTGGGCCCGGGGCTGCTGGAATCAGTGTACGAGGCCGTGCTGGCACGCGCTCTCCACCAACGGGGATTTCAGGTCGAGCGACAACGGGCCATCCGTTTCGAATACGACGGGATGGTGTTCGAAGAAGGATTCCGCACTGACCTCCTGGTTGATAACCGCGTCATCGTGGAACTCAAATCCGTGGAGCGACTGGCGGCTGTCCATGGCAAGCAGCTCCTGACCTACCTCAAGCTGACAAACACGCCCGTCGGCCTGCTCATCAACTTTGGCGCCGCTACACTGCGGGAGGGGTTGCATCGCATTGTCAACGGGCTTCCCGCTTCCGCGTCTCCGCGCCTCCGCGTGAACCGGGGCGCCCGGCTGTAGCGGTTCCACCTGGTGCGTCCAAAACGTCACAATGCTGCCAGGCAATCGGGAGAAGAGCCATTCCCCTATTCCTTCCGCAGCGCCGCGACCACATCGACCCCGAGAGCCTGCCGGGCCGGGACGTAACAGGAGACCAGCGCGGCGCCGCCCAGCAGCGTCGCCACCCCCAGGTAGGTGGGGAGGTCGGTCGCGGAGACGCCGAACAGCAGGCCGGTCATCAGCCGGGTCAGCGCCAGTGCCGCCGCTACTCCCACCACCAGTCCGATCAGCACCGGCCGCATCCCCTGCCCCACGATCAGCCGGACCACGGCGGACGGGCTCGCGCCCAGTGCCAGCCGGACTCTGATCTCCGAGGTGCGGCGAGAGACCGCATACGAGAGCACGCCGTAGACTCCCGCCAGCGCGAGCAGCAGCGCCACGACGGCGAAGGCGGTCAGCAGCAGCATGATGAAGCGACGGGACGCCACCGATTCGCCCACCAAATCCTCGAGGCTCGCGACCCGCGCCAGAGGAATGGTGGCGTCGATCTCGGCGAGGAGCTGGCGGAAGACGGGGCGGACCGCCTCCGGCGTCGCCCGGCCATGGACCACGAAGTAGATGGTCGATGCGCCGGCGCCATAGTACGGGAAGTACACGCCGTAGGATGGATCGCCGGCAAGGTCCCAGTCCCGCATGTCCGCCGCTACACCAATGACTTCGGCCGGCCGGTTGCTCTGCCCCTTCCACATGATGAGCTGCCGCCCCACCGCCTCCTCTCCGGGCCAGAGCAGGTCGGCGATGCGCTGGCTGATGATTACCCGCCAGGGTTTGGCGATCTGGTCGGCCGGGGTGAAGTCGCGGCCGCGCAGGAGCGGAACCCCCAGGGTGCGGAAATAGCCGGCGGTGATCATCCGCCACCCGGCCCAGGGCACCTGGTCGGATGGGGGATCCGGCTTGTCGGACGCCGCGAAGCCCATGCCGGTGCCGACGCCGCGGAGCGGCCGCATCGAGACCGCCGCTACCGAGGTGATGCCGGGGTGGCCCTCAAGCCGCGCAGTGAGCGTGGCCAGGAACTGATCCACCTGTGCTGGCGTAGAGGCATCCGGCAGGGCCACCTCGGCCACCACCCGGTCTTCGGTCTGGAATCCCCGGTTGGTCCCGAGCACCGCGCCAAAGCTGCGGACCAGCAGGCCGGCGCCGATGAGCAGTGCGAGCGAGGCGCTCACCTCGACGGCAACCAGGAGTCCGCGCACCCGCGCCAGTCCCCGGCCGGTCCCGACGTTGCGATCGCCCTCGCGCAGGGTCGAGCCCAGCTCGCCTTGGGCCGCGTGAATGGCCGGAATGATGCCGGTCGCCAGTCCCGTGATCACCATCGCAAGCGCGGTAAAGCCCAGCACGGCCGGACTCAGATTCACTTCGGAGAGCCGGGGAATGCCTCCCGGATCGAGCGAGCGGAGCACCTTGAGCACGCCGACGGCCAGCAGCACCCCGGCCCCGGCGCCGGCGGCGCTCAGCAGCATGGATTCGGTGAGCGCCTGACGGACCAGCCGTCCCTTGCTGGCGCCAAGCGCGGCGCGCAGGGCGCGCTCCCGCACCCGGCCGGTGGCACGGGCCAGCGACAGATTTGCCAGATTCACACAGGCGATCAGCAGCAGAAAGCCCACCGCCCCCATCAGGATCCAGAGCGCCCGGCGCAAGCCCTCACTCGCCACCCATGCCGACGAGGGGGCGATGGTGATGCCCATACCCCGGGCAACTTCGGGATACCGCTCGGCGATGCCGCGCGCGATCGAGGTCAGCTCGGTTCGGGCCGCCTCGATCGAGACGCCGGGGGCGAGCCGCCCGATCACCGCCAGCTCCCAGCTTCCCCGGTCGGGGTTGTCGACTCGGCGGAGCGGAACGAAAATGTCGGCGGCATCGAGCCAGGGTTCTCCCCGGGGCAGCACGCCGATCACCGTGTGGCCGCGCCCATCCAATGCAATCGATCGCCCGACGACGGCCGGATCGCCGCCGAACCGGCGGATCCAGAGTCCGTAAGAAAGCACCGCCTGCAGACCGTCGGCCCCGGCCCCGTCTTCCCCGTCGGCGAAGGTTCTTCCCGCGGCGGGGGTGACGCCCAGGGTCCGGAAGAAGCTCGCGGAGACCGACCCTAGCGACAGCCGCTCGGGGTAATCCATGCCGGTGAGATTGATCGAGCCGCTCCGCAGCGCCCCCACCGAGGTGAAGGTTGTGTTCTGGTCCTGGACATCCCAGAAATTCGCATGGCTGAACGAGGCGTTGGTCCAGCCCCGGTCCAGCCGCGATTCCCAGATTTCCACCAGGTGCTCGGGATTCTCGAAGGGCAGCGGCCGCAGCAGAACCGCGTTGACGATGCTGAAGATCGAGACGTTCGCGCCGATCCCGAGGGCGAGGGTGAGGACCGCCACGAAGGAAAAGCCGGGGGTTTTGATGAGCGAGCGCGCGGCATAGCGCGCGTCCTGCCAGAGTGAGTTCACCTTGGGTCTCCGCTCCGTTGAAGTCTCCCGCGCCCGCCAGCGCTCGCCGATCCCCGCCCTGACCAGGTCCCCGGCGGAATGGAGGGCATAGGCGAGCCGCCGCCCGCCGCGCCGGTCCCGCCACGCGGCCCGAAACGTCTCCTGCATCTCGTCGCCCACCGCCTCGCGCACCCGGCGCGGCAGCGCCAGTGCGGCGATCCGGAACAGGAGCAGCGCGAGGACCTCGCTCAACGGGCCGTCTCCGGGAGCCAGGCCCGCTCCCTGGCGACCTGCACCAGGCGCCGCAGCCGTTCGCTTTCCGCCCTCCCCGCCGCCCGGCCCCGGGCGGTGAGCCGGTAGTACCGACGGGGGGCGCCGCCGCTCTGCTCTCCCGCTTTTGGCCTGGCTTCCTCGATCAGTCCCTGCTCGACCATGCGGGCCAGGGTGACATAGAGCGTGCCGGGCAGCAGCTGTTCGCTGCCGCGGGTGATTTCCTCGAAGCGCTGCATGATCGCGTAGCCGTGCAGCACGTCGTCACCGAGCGCGAGCAGGACGTGAAAGACCGGTGGGCTGAGCGGAGCGGAAAAGCGCACGGGACACCGACGGGTGAAGGTCGGGCAACCTGCCGCCAACTACCTTATGACACAAGATAGTTGAAAAGGGTTGCGTGTTGGTGGGAACCCGTTGCGACTGCTATGTTTAAGCGCCAGGCGCGGAAAGGAGTGCGGGATGGCCGGCCACAGCAAGTGGAAGCAGATCAAGCACAAGAAGGCCGCGACCGACAACAAGCGGTCGGCGGTCTGGGCCAAGCGCATCCGGGAGATCATCGTCGCGGCCAAGGCCGGGGGCGGCGATCCGGGCGGCAACGCCCGGCTCCGCACGGCGATCGACGCCGCCCGCGCGGTCAACTGCCCCAACGACAACATCGAGCGCGCCATCAAGAAGGGGACCGGCGAGCTGGCCGGCGAGACCTACCAGGAGATCATGTACGAGGGATACGGGCCGGGGGGCGCCGCGATCATCATCGAGGCGACCACCGACAACCCCAACCGGACCGTGGCGGAGATCCGCCACGCCTTCAGCCGCAACGGCGGCAATCTGGGCGCCACCAATTCGGTGGCCTGGATGTTCGACCGCAAGGGCCTGATCTATCTGGACGGCGGGCGGTATTCCGAGGACAAGGCGCTCGAGGATGCGCTGGAAGCGGGGGCGGAGGATTTTGCCCCCGAAGGCGATCAGTACGAGATCACCACCAGCGTGGCCGGGTTCCACGCGGTACAGGACGCCCTCAAGGCCCGCCAGTACGGCGTCGAATCGGCGGAGCTGGCCATGGTGCCGAAGAACACGGTGAAGGTCGAGGGCAGCGACGCGACCCGATTGCTCAGGCTGATGGAAGCGCTCGAAGAGCTGGACGACGTCTCCAAGGTTTCCTCCAACTTCGACATCGACGCCGCGACTCTTGCGGAGGCCGAAGCCTGACGGCACCGTGCCCATGAAGGTCCTGGGAATCGACCCGGGAACCGCGACGGTAGGATTCGGCGTGGTGGAACGGCTGGCGACGGCGGGACGACCGGTGCGCCTCCTGGAATGCGGCGTCTTCCGCACCCGGCCCGCGGATCCGCTCTCTCGTCGGCTCGCGTCGATTCACGCGGGACTGCTCGAGCTGCTGGAGCGGCACCGTCCCGACGTCCTGGCGGTCGAGGACATCTTCTACGCCACCAACGTGCGGACCACCGTGGTCCTCGGCCACGCCCGGGGCGTGATCCTGCTGGCCGGGGCGCAGGCCGGCGTGCTGGTCGCCGAGTACTCGCCCGCGCTGGTCAAGAAGACGGTGGTGGGCCGCGGAGCGGCGGTGAAGCCGCAGGTGGGATACATGGTCGCCAAGATTCTCAAGCTCGAGGCCGCTCCTTCGCCGGCCGACGCGGCCGACGCGGTCGCGGTAGCGCTCACGCATCTGATGCTGGGGTTTCGCCCCGCCGGACGGCGATGATCACCAGCGTGAGCGGGACCCTCGCCGAACGGGAGGGAGAGGCGGTGGTGATCCACACCGACGGGGGACTCGGCTACGAGGTGACCGTGCCCCTGGGGGTGTTCGAGCGACTCCCGGCGCGGGGCGCCCGCTGCGCCCTCTTTACCGAGCTGGTCGTCCGGGAAGACGCCTGGACGCTCTACGGCTTCGATACCACCGGCGAGCGCACCATCTTTCAGCGGCTGCTGGGCGCGACCGGGCTGGGCCCCCGGCTGGCGCTGGCCATTCTCTCCACCCTGGGGCCGGAGCGCACGGTCCGCAGCATCCAGGGGAAGGATGTCGCGGCCCTCAGCACGGTGAGCGGGATCGGCAAGAAGCGGGCGGAAAAGCTCATCGTCGAGCTCTCCGATCGCTTCGCCGACGTCCCCCTCGCGCCGGCGGTGCGCGCCGGACGGCCCGCCGACGAGGCGGCCCGGGCCCTGGTCACCCTGGGCTACGGGGCCGCCGCCGCGGATGACGCCGTGCGCTTCGTGCTGACCCGGGACAAGACCGAGGACGTCGCGGCGCTGGTCCGGCAGGCGCTCCAGTATCTCACCACCCAGCGAGGAGGCCGGGGATGATCGCCGTGTCCGCCAGTCCGCACCAGACCGCCGAGTGGCAGTGCAGCCGGTGCGGCGCCACCAACCGGAAATTCGTCGCCGCCGACATCACCGTCACCCGGGACCGCTGCGTCACCTGTCACGCCAAGCATGAAGTGACCGCGGGAGCCCGGCCGGTGCGGTGGAACGCGAGAGCGCTCTGAGCCGCCTGGAGATCACCACCCCGGCCGCGCTGCCCGAGGAGGGCGGCGCCGAGGCGGCGCTCCGCCCGTCGCGGCTGGACGAGTTCGTGGGCCAGGCCGCGCTCAAGGCGTCGCTCCAGATCGCGATCGATGCGGCCCGGGGGCGGGGCGACCCGCTGGATCACATCCTCTTCTTCGGTCCCCCCGGGCTGGGCAAGACCACCCTGGCCGCGCTGCTCGCCAAGGAGATGGGCGTGCAGCTCCGGACCTCCTCCGGCCCGGTGCTCGAAAAACCGGGCGACCTGGTGGGATTGCTGACCGGCCTCGGGGCCGGCGACATTCTCTTCATCGACGAGATCCACCGGATGCGGCCCCAGCTGGAGGAGTTTCTCTATCCGGCCATGGAGGATTTCCGGGTGGATGTGCGGATCGCCGACGGACCGAACGCGCAGACCATTCCGATGACGGTGGAGAAGTTCACCCTGGTCGGCGCGACCACCCGGTTCGGGCAGCTCACCCCGCCGATGCGGGCCCGCTTCGGGATCGTGGAGCGGCTGAGTTTCTACCCCGCCGAAGAGCTGGCCCAGATCGTCCGCCGCTCGGCCGGCATTCTCAAGATCCCGATCGCCCCCGAGGGAGCCATCGAGCTGGCCCGGCGGAGCCGGGGCACTCCCCGGATCGCCAACCGGCTGCTGCGCCGGGTCCGCGATTACGCCCAGGTGAAGGCCGACGGCGTCATCACCCAGGCGGTCGCGGCCGAGGCGCTGGCCCGGCTCAACGTGGACGAGTTCGGTCTCGACGACATGGATGCCCGGATCCTCACCACCATCATCGAGAAATTCGGCGGCGGTCCGGTGGGACTGGGGACCATCGCCGCGGCAGTCGGCGAGGACTCCGGCACCCTGGAAGAGGTGTACGAGCCCTACCTGCTCCAGCAGGGATTTCTGGAGCGGACCCAGCGGGGACGGGTCGCCACGGCGAACGCCTATCGGCGCTTCGGCATCACCCCGCCTCCCGCGAGCGGCGGGCAGGCGGTGCTCTTCGATGGATGACTCCGCGCGCGCCTACCGCACCGCCGACTTCGATTACCCGCTCCCGTCCGAGCTGATCGCCCAGACCCCGAGTCCGCGGCGGGGGGATAGTCGTTTGTTAGTAGTCAGGCGCAAAGACGCAAAGACGCAACGTGGGAGTGCGGCGGAGAGGCGCAAAGACGCAAAGCCGCAAAGTGAAAGCGAGTTTCAAGACCAGCGCTTTGGCGATCTGATTGACCTGATTCCGCCGGGTGACCTGCTGGTCCTCAACACCACCCGGGTCCTTCCTGCCCGGCTGGTGGGGCGACGGGCGTCGGGGGCCCCGGCTGAAGTCCTCCTGATCCATCCCGCCGGCGACGGGACCTGGGTCGCGATGGGGAAGCCAGGCAGCGCACTCCGCATCGGGCGCCAGATCGACCTGGGCCAGGGTATCTCGCTCGAGACGCTGGAGCTGCTGGAGGAGGGATACCGCCGGGTCCGGGTGCTGGGCGCTACGGCGGAGGAGGCGATGGAGCGGGTGGGCCGGGTGCCGCTTCCGCCCTACATCGAGCGGGAGCCTACCGCCGAGGATGCGGTGCGCTATCAGACCGTGTTCGCCGAGCGGCCCGGCAGTGTGGCGGCTCCCACCGCGGGGCTGCACCTGACCGAAGCCATGCTGGAGGCGCTGGGCCGCCGCGGCGTCGGGATCGCGCGCCTCACCCTCGAGGTGGGACCGGGCACCTTCAAGCCGGTGGACGAGGAGGATCCGGCCCGGCACTCGATGCATCCGGAGCCGTTCGAGATTTCCCTGGAGGCCGCCGGGCTGGTGGCCGATGCCAGGCGGCGAGGAGCCGGGGTCTGGGCCGTGGGCACCACCGTGGTGCGGGCCCTCGAATCGGCCGCCCGGGAGGACGGAACGATATCGCCGGGTCGGGCCGAGACCCGGCTGATGATCAGGCCGGGCTACCGGTTCCGCATCGTGGACCGGCTGATAACCAACTTTCACCTGCCCCGCTCTACCCTCCTCATGCTGGTGGCGGGCTTTGCCGGCTTCGATCTCGTGATGGCGGCGTACCGGCACGCGGTGCGGGAGCGCTACCGGTTCTACAGCTACGGGGATGCGATGCTCCTGGAGCGGGAGCGGTGAACGGTGAACGGTCAACGGTGAACGGGAACGACCCTTTCGCGTTTGTAGTCGAGCGGAGCGAAGGCATGGCCAGAGCTGGCCGGCTGGCGCTGCCGCACGGCGAGGTGCTCACGCCGGCGTTCATGCCGGTGGGAACCTACGGCGCGGTCCGGGGCCTGCATCCCTTCGAAGTCGAGCAGGCCGGGGCCCAGATCATCCTCGGCAATACCTATCACCTCCACCTCCGGCCCGGCGAGGAAACGGTGCGGGCCATGGGGGGGCTCAACCGGTTCTCCTCCTGGCCCCGCCCCATGCTCACCGACTCCGGCGGGTTCCAGGTGTTTTCGCTGGCCGGGCTCCGCACCATCGAGGAAGGCGGGGTGGAATTCACCAGCCACATCGACGGATCGGTCCGCACCCTGACCCCGGAATCCTCCATGGAGATCCAGTGGGCGCTGGGCGCGGACGTCGCCATGGCGTTCGACCACGTGGTCCCCGGCCAGGCCTCCTGGGCCCTGGCGGAAGAAGGGATGGAGCGGACGTTGCGGTGGCTGGATCGCTGCAAGGCGAGACACGCCGAGTTGGGTGCTGGACGGCTGGACGGCTCGACGGCTGGAAACAGCCCCACCACCAGCCGTCCAGCCGTCCAGCCGTCCGGTACCCAGACCTTGTGGCCCATCATCCAGGGAGGCACCCACGCCGCCCTCAGAATGCGCTCGCTCGAGGGAACCCTGGCGCGCGGCCCCTGGACCGGCATCGCCATCGGGGGACTCTCCGTGGGGGAGCCGAAGCCGGTGATGCACCGGGTGCTGGAGGACTTCGCGCACGCGCTGCCGCCCGACCGGCCCCGTTATCTTATGGGTGTCGGGTTTCCGGAGGACCTGGTCGAGGGAATTGCCCGGGGAGTGGACCTGTTCGATTGCGTGGCGGCGACCCGGAACGGGCGCCACGGCAGCGCGTGGACCTCGGTCGGCCGGGTGAACATCCGCAAGGCAGAACACCGTACCGCGGACCAGCCGCTGGATCCCGCCTGCGATTGCACCACCTGCGCCAGGTTCTCGCGGGGATATCTCCGCCACCTGTTCGTGGCGGGGGAGATGCTCGGGCTCCGGCTGGTGTCGCTCCACAACGTGAGGTTCCTGATCCGGATCGGAGAGCTCGCCCGCGCGGCGATCCTGGCCGGCGCCTTCGACGGCTGGAGTCGCGAGTGGCTCCGCCGCTACCATGCACGAGAGGACGCATGACATCCCTGCTCGCGAGCCTCATGGCTCCCGCCAACGGCAGCGCCGGAAGCTCGATCGCCATCCTGGTGTTCCAGTTCGGGGCGATCATCCTGATCTTCTACTTCCTGCTGATCCGCCCCCAGTCCATGGCGCGAAAGAAGCACGCCGAGATCCTGGCGGCGCTCAAGAAGGGTGACGATGTGACGACCGCCGGCGGGATCGTCGGCAAGGTCAGGGACATCAAGGAGGACCGGGTGACCATCGAGAGCGGAACGGCCACCCTGGTGGTGGAACGGGGACGGATCGTACGGGTTGGCGAATCGGTGTCGCCGGGTCCCTGAGATGGCCACGCTCGACCTCCACCTGCTCGGCTCGCCGGTGCTGCGCCAGCGCAGCGAGGAGATTGCCGGAGTGGATGCCGAGGTCCGGCGTCTGATCGACGATCTCTTCGAGACCATGGACGCCGCCAAGGGCGTGGGTCTGGCCGCCAACCAGGTCGGCATCGCCCGGCGGGTAGCGGTGGTGGGGGTGGACGATGCCCGGCTCGCGATGGTGAACCCGGTCCTGGTCAGCGCCGAAGGCCGGGATCGCGCCGAGGAAGGATGCCTGTCCATTCCGGACGTGTACGGAGAAGTGGCCCGCCCCGAACGGGTCGTCCTGGAGGCGACCGGACGGGACGGCCAGCCCTACCGTCTCGAGGCCGAGGGCCTGCTGGCCCGCGCCATCCAGCACGAGATCGATCACCTCGACGGGATCCTGTTCATTGACCACCTGGGGGCGCTCAAGCGCCAGCTCCTGGTGTCCCGCTGGAAGAAGGACCACCGCGGGGAGGGCGTGATCAAGTCCATTCGCCCGGAGCACGTCCGGCCGGAGTAATGCGTATCGTCTTCTTCGGCACCCCCGCGTTTGCGGTGCCGAGCCTCGAGGCGCTCCTCGCCGAGCCCGGGGCGGTCGTCGGCGTGGTGACCCAGCCCGACCGCCCCCAGGGCCGGTCGCGCTCGACCCTGGTGGCTCCGCCGGTCAAGGAGCTCGCCCTCCGTCACGGCATCCCGCTGCTCCAGCCCGAGCGCCCCACGGGCGACATCTTTCTCGCCGCCCTCCGTCACTGGCAGCCCGAGCTGGGCATCGTGGTGGCCTACGGCCACATCCTCCGCGCCGACGTGCTGTCCGTGCCGACCCGGGGGATGATCAACCTCCACGCTTCGCTGCTGCCCCGGTTGCGAGGCGCGGCCCCGGTTCCCTGGGCCATTCTCCGGGGGGAGCCGGAAACCGGGGTCACCATCCAGCAGATGGACACCGGGATGGATACCGGACCGATCCTCCATCAGTCCGCAACCGCGATCCAGCCGGGAGAGACCGGCGGTGCGCTGCTCGACCGTCTGGCTCGGCTGGGCGCCGAAGCGCTGGTGGAAGCGCTGGCGCTGATGCGGCTTGGTCTGCTCCGGCCCCGGGAGCAGGATCCGGCGCTCGCTACCTATGCGCCGAAGTTCGATCGCACCACCACCCGGGTGAACTGGACCAGCGATGCGGAGGAGGTCGCCCGCCGGATTCGCGCCTTCGATCCGCTGCCCGGGGCCTGGACCACCCTGGACCAGCAGGAGCTCAAGCTCTTCGGCGCGAGTCCGGCGGAAGGAAGCGGGGTTCCCGGCACCGTGCTCGCCATGACCCCCCGGCTCCGGGTCGCGGCGGGAGATCAGGCGGTCGAAATCGGGGAAGTGCAGCCGGCCGGGAAGTCGCGCATGGCGTCGGGCGAGTGGGGACGGGGACGCCCCGGCCGCGCCGGACTGGCGCTGGTATGAGACCGCTGCCCCGCCTGTTCGCGGTGACCACCGACTCGATCTGCCGGGCGGCCGATTTCGGGGTGCGGGCCGCCGCCATCGCCGCCGGGGGGCCTGCCGCGGCGATTCTGGTTCGCGCACCGGATTCCACCACTGCGCAGCTGGCAGCCTTCGCGGAGCGGGTGACCGCGCTGGCCCGGCCGCCCGAGGCGGCGGTGTTCGTGCACACCCGGCCGGACCTGGCCCGCGCGGTGGGGGCGGACGGCGTCCAGCTTCGGGCC
>DATFGC010000317.1:0-10486 GCA_035249765.1 Gemmatimonadales bacterium
CGGCCTCGGGGTGCGGCGCAGCGACAAGGAGGCCTTCTTCTGGTGGCGCCGTCTTGCCGAGCGCGACGATGTCGCCGCCCAGGCCAAGGTCGGCGACATGTACAACCGCGGCAAAGGCATCGACAAGGATGAGGCCGTCGCGGTGAGCTGGTTCCAGCGGGCGGCGGACCGCGGCAACCGGGACGCCCAGTACGGCCTGGGCATGGCGCTGCTCCGCGGGCGGGGCATCGCGAGATCGGATACGCTGGCGTACGCCTGGCTCAAGAAGGCCGCGGATCAGGGTCACGTCGAGGCACAGAAGGAAGTGGCAAAGCGGAAGCCTTAACCTCGTGAGCGTCACGCGTCCCTGCCTCAGTTGTGATCATCCGGTTCCGGCGGACGCAGCGTTCTGTCCCGCCTGCGGAGTCGCCTCGGCGTCCCCGATCCTCGCCGAGACGCTGATCGGGGTCAGCCGGGCCAGCTCCACCTCCTCCACCAGCTACGAGCTCGCCCCCGGACGGCTCCGCGCCGCGCTGGGCCCCAACTACGAGCTGGGCCGGCTCATCGGCCGGGGCGGCTACGCCGAAGTGTTCGCGGTGCGGGATCTCCGGCTCAAGCGCGAGCTGGCCCTCAAGGTTCTCCGGCCCGACCTGATCCTCACCGACACGCTCGCCGCACGCTTCCGCCGCGAAGCCGAGGCGGTCGCCGTGCTCAACCATCCCAACATCGTCCCGGTGTACGACGTGGGCGAGGCCGACGGCATCCTCTGGCTGCTGATGCCGCTGGTCCAGGGCGAAACCGTAAAGAGCCTGCTGGCCCGGGAGCAGCGGCTGCCGGTGGGCGAGGTGCGCCGGATTCTGCTGGAGGCGGCGGATGCACTGCAGACCGCCCACGAGGCCGGGGTGGTCCATCGCGACATCAAGCCCGAAAACCTGATGATCGAGGGCAAGTCGCAGCGGGTGATGCTCACCGACTTCGGCATCGCCAAGGCGATGGATACCTCGGGCGAGCATTCCCTGACCGGCACCGGAGTGGTCATCGGCACGCCGCAGTACATGAGCCCGGAGCAGGCGATGGGCAAGCAGGCGCCCGACCCCCGCAGCGATCAGTACTCCCTTGCGGTGGTGGGGTACCAGATGCTGACCGGGCGGCTCCCCTTCGAGGGCGACAACGTCCGCGAGCTGATGGTCAAGCAACTCCTGGAGGAACCGACTCCGCTCTCCCGCCTGGTGGCCGACATTCCCAGCGCGATGTCCGCGACCATCCATCAGGCCCTGCGCAAGGAGCCGAAGCTGCGGTTCGCCTCGATGAACGCCTTTGCCCGATCGCTCCGGGGGGAGATGGTCGCGGCCTCGGAGGGCGGGGCGGTGCGGCGGGAGTCCAACTTCAACATCCCGACCCGGCGGCGGCCCTGGCTCGCCGCCGCGGGATGGTCGGTCATTCTGGGCGGAGCCGCCCTGGTGGCGTACCGGGCCGGACTCTTCCCGGCGATCCCGGTCTCCCCGCCCGCCGCCCCGCCCGACAGCGGGGCGCGTCCGGCGGTGACCACTCCGGCACGCCCTGCACCGGCCCCGGCACGTCCAGGGCGCACCCCGGTGACCGTGATCGAGAGCACGCCTGCCGCGCCGCCGCCCCCTGCCGCGGTGGCGACCTGCGAGAGCGCCTACCAGGCGGGCGACTGGGACGCGGCGTTCGGCCTGTGCAAGGCGGAATCCGCCACCAGCGCCGTGGCCAACCGCAACCTCGGCCTGCTGTACTCGGAGGGGCGGGGCGTGGAACGGAACGACCGGCTCGCCGCGCTGCACCTGACCTTTGCGGCCGACAGCACCGACGTCATCGCGGTCATGGAAATGGCCCGGCGCTACGAAAGCGGGCGCGGCGTGACGGCCAGCGAAACCCGGGCGGCGCGCAAATACCTCACCGCGGCCTACCTGGGCGTGAAGGAAGCTTACACGATCGTGGCCCGCCGGTACGAAACGGGCAACGGATTCGAGAAGAGTCCCGGCGAGGCGGTGCGGTGGTACATGCGGGCCGCCGAGGAGCTGGGCGATGCGGCCTCGATGACGAAGCTGGCCACCGCCTATGCCACCGGCCGGGGCATCAAAAAAGATCCCGCCATGGCGATCAAGTGGTACAACCAGGCCGCGTCAAAGCAGGACGCCGAAGCGGAATACCAGCTCGCGATGATGCTGCTCGAAGGGAAGGGAGGGATGGAGCGCGATCTCGCCGCAGGCCGGGACTGGCTCAGACGGGCGGTGGCGCACGGTCATGCGGAGGCACAGAAAGAGTGGGTGAAGCGGGGCTGGTGACGTCCCGCACCGTCCAGATCAGCCCCATGCCGATGCCGATGGTGATCAGCTCCCGGATCCGGCCCAGCAGTGACGCCTGAAGCCCCAGCCCCGGCCCGAAGCCCATCCATTTGAAGATCAGGTAGAGCCCTCCCTCTTTCGAGCCCATTTCGAGCGGCAGGAACGAGAGCGCGTTGATCACCAGCGACGAAAAGCTTCCGATCACCAGCGCCCGCCAGGGATCGGTCCCGAGACCGAGCGCGTACAGGATGATCCAGTGCTCTGACAGGGTGAGAAACCGGGCGAAGGTCTCCACGCCCAGCGCGGCATAGAACCGCCGGGGGGCGCGGGTATAGACCGCGGTCAGGTGCTCGTCGATCTCGTGCAGCGCCGGGGTGCGCTCCTCAAGCCTCAGGGCCGGGCGGCGCAGGAGAGGGATTCGCCGCACCAGGTGGAGCAGGTGAATCGCCATCCCTTCCCGGTGCCGGGAGACCAGAAACACGAGCAGGAGCACCTGCAGTGCGCCGATCCCCAGGATGAGACCGAGCACCAGGGGGGTTCGGGGCAGCAGGAAGTAGGCGGGAACCAGCGCGACCAAAAAACCGATGACATGGGCCAGGGCGTGCAGCAGCCGGAACGCGACCACCGAGCCGACCGCCCGCCGGTGACCCAGCCAGGGCGTGGCGGCAATGACCTTGAGCGGCTCCCCCCCGAAGCTCATCAGCGGAGTCGCATAGTTCACCGCGAACGCGATCAAGGTAATCCGGAATGCCTGAATCAGCGGGAGCGGCTTCCCCCCGCCGGAAGTCAGCATCCGCCAGGCAACCGCGTTCAGGGTGTACACCACCGCCCAGAGCGGCAGCAGCACCGCGACCACCCAGGCCGAGGAGCGGAGACCGGCCAGCAGCGCGGCCGGGCCGGTTTTCCAGATCATCAGCGCCACCAGGGTGGCGCCGATCAGGAGCAGGATCAGCCTGGTGCTTCGTTTCACGGGCGTCGGGGTGATTGGGGCACGGTGGCAAGGAGGCAAAGAGGCAAGGAGTATTCGCCTCTTTGCGTCTTTGCGTCTTTGCGTCTTTGCGTCTTTGCGTCTTTGCGTCTTTGCGTCTAGGAAGATACCAGTACGGAAGGACGAGCCCTACGGCTTCAGCACGCGAATCTCCCCCTTGAAGGACCGGACCGTGACCCGGGCGTCTCCCCCGCCGGTGGTGAATGACATCGGCTTCCCCACCTGAGGCGCGGGTTCGCCCTTGCCCTTGCCCTTCCCGCTCAGGCCGTAGAGGATCGCACCGTCGAACGAGGAGAGCTCGAATTCAGCGGAGATCTCGGTGGGAAGCCGGAGGGTCACGTCGCCGCTGTGGGTGATGACCTCGAGGGTGCCCCGTGCCGCCACGGTGCCGTCGTAAGCCACCGGGCCGGACACGGTTTCCAGATGCGCCCGCCTCAGGGCGGCGTCGCTGAGGAGAATCGCGCCTCCCACGGTGGTGGCCATCAAGTCCCCTCGGGCGCCGCGCAGGGTAATCGTCCCCCCGCCCCCCTTGAGGCGGACCACGCTCATCGGGCCGTAGACGCTGAGGTTCCCCTCCATGGACTCGGCGACCACCAGCCGGAGCGACCCCTCGACCCGGACCGACCCGTCCACCGAGGAGCATTCCAGCTCTCCGCTGAGGCCGGAGGCCTCTACCGAGGCGCTGGCAGATTTGACCCACACGCGCGCGTTGCGGGGGACCCGGATCTCGAGGGTGGCCGGAAGGTCACCCTTGCTCCCCTCGGGGCGTTCCACGCCGAGCTTGGCGCCGCGCCCGGCGCCCCCCATGTAGAACGTGCCCGATGGCACGGTACCGGTCACCGCGAGGGAATCACGATCCCAGCCGATGATCCGGGTGATACCCGCCAGGTTCCAGATCCGGATCGACGCATCGGAGTCGATGGCGATACGGCGATTGATCTTCTCCTGCGCCGGGAGCGGAGTGGCCGCCAGCAGGGCCGCGAGCAGGACGAGGGCGCGCATCAGCTTTCCGACCCCAGGGCGGTGGCCCGGCGGAGCAGATCCACCTTCTGCCGCCAGGCGGCCACCACCATCTGCCCGAGCGCGGGGTTCCCGGGATCGTTCGCCAGGGCCTGCCGGGTCTCGTTGAGCGCGGTATCGATGATCCGCAGGTTGCGCTCGATCGTGGCCAGGGTCGCGGGGTCGAGGCGGGAGCGTGCCTGCTCCAGCGCGCCGGTCAGGTCTTCGCTCACCGCGGCATATTGCGCTTCCAGTGCGCTCACGTCGAGCGTCGCACTCGCCGTCCGGGGAGCCGGACGGAGCAGGACCGCGGTGACCCCCGAAGAGAGCGCGACCAGGATCAGCGCCGCGGCCGCAAGTCCCCATCGGGGAATCGCGACCCGGCCGGGGCGCTGCCCCAGCGAGGCGAGCCGGCCGCGGATGACGGGCCAGAGGTCTTCGGCCGGCTCGATCGACCGCGCCAGCCCGGCCACACCGGGCGGAGACCCGGCGGCGCGCTCCAGCAGCGCGGCGCAGGCGGCGCAGCGATCCAGATGCGCTTCGAACGCCGCCGCCTCGCGAGGGCTGAGCCGGCCTTCGGCGTAGGCATCGGCGCGGGCTTCGAAATCCCGGCAGGTCATCGCGCCAGCGCCTCCCGCAGCAGGCGGCGGGCCCGGAAGAGCTGGGCCTTCGAGGTGCCCGATGCGATGCCGGTCATCCGCGCGATCTCCTCATGCTGGTAGCCTTCGATGTCGTGCAGCACGAACACCGTCCTTGCGCCCTTGGGCAGTCCGGCAATGGCCTGCTCCAGATCCATCGAGAGACCCTGCGAGGCGGTTTCTTCTCCCCGCTCCAGGACGGCGGGATCGTCCACCGCGAAGATCCGCCGCTCCCGTCGGCTGGAGGCGCGCCGGGTTCCCAGAAAAGCATTGACCGCCAACCGGTGAAGCCAGCTTCCCAGCGCGCTCTCGCCCCGGAAGCTGGCCAGCGACTCCCAGGCGCGAACGAAGACGTCCTGGGTCAGGTCGGCGGCATCGTGGGTATCCCCGGCGAGCCGGAGACAGAGCGCGTGCACCTTGCCCACATGGGTCCGATAAAGCGCCGCGAAGGCGTCGGAGTCCCCCGCCTGGGCGCGGCGAACCAGCTCGGTCATCCTGGCCGGATGGACCAGCGGGCGCGCATGGTGCAGCGGCGGCGCGGCGACGACGGCAAGTGTGGACACGAGAATGGGATGCCGGCCATTGGCGCAGGGTTTACACCCCGGCCTCGGGAGGGGCCCCGGCGGACCCCGGAATGACCGATCCGACCTTCCGCTCCCGGAAGCCGATCCAGAACAGAATCGTCGCTCCCAGACCGACGAGCGACACCACCCGCCACAGTGCGCCATAATCGACCACACCGGCGGTTTGGGCGTAGGTGTCGGCCAGCCAGCCGGATAGCAGGCCTCCCAGCACCGGCCCGCCGCCCAGGATGATGATCCCGAACACTGTCTGGGCCGAATGGCGCACGTCGGCGGGGGCGACCCGGTCGGTGTAGATGTAGGCGGAGGCGAAGAAGCAGGCGTAACAGATCCCGTGCAGCACCTGACTCGCGACCAGGACCTCCAGCGGCAGCGAGGTCAGGCTCCAGATCATGTACCGGACGAAATAGGCCAGGGCGCCGATCGTGATCACGGTCCGGAACCCCAGCCGGGCCAGCATCGCGCCGAGCAGCGCCATCACGATGATCTCGCTGAACTGGCCGATGGTCATGGCCGGGCCGATCTGGCTGTCGAGCAGGCCCAGGTGGGAGAGAAAGGGCGGGGTCTGGAGGAAATACACCTGGTGGATGATGCTGATCGGCAGCGCGGCGGCGATCAGCACGGCGAAGGACGGCTCCCGCAGCAGACCGAAAGCCTTCTTGAACGCCAGCTTTTCGGTTGCGTCCTGGCGCGGCGGGGTGTGCGGGAGGGTGAGGCAGAACAGCGCGTACCCCCAGGAGATCAGCGCCGAGAACCGGAGCGAATCGGCCAGCCGCGCGGTGACGTTGGGCAGCTCGGGCCCCACCAGGAAGGGCGGCATCAGCTGGAGCTGCAATCCGCTCTGCAGGTAGATCATCGGGAAGATCCAGCTCGCCGCGATCCACCCGATGGTTCCCCAGACCCGGACCTTGGGGAATTGCCGCTCCCGGTTATCGAGGTTGGCGAATGCCATCGAGTTGGACAGCGCCAGGGTGGGCATGTACACCACGCTGTAGGCGATGGAGAGCAGGAGCCAGGCTCCGTAGCCGGTCTGGGACGCGGTGATCCACTTGACCACGCCGCCGATCGCGAGGAGGACGGCCAGGAACCGTTCGGTGCTGAAGTGCCGGTCGGCGAGCTGTCCGGCGATGAATGGTGCGCAGACCGCCCCGATCGAGCCGGCCAGCCCGAGGATCAAGCCCATCTGGGTCCCGGTGAATCCCAGTCCGCCTTCCGCGACCGGCGCGGTGAGATAGCGGGCGGCCAGGGGAAGCCAGGCCCCCCACACCGCGTACTGAAGGAACATCATGACCGACAAGCGGCCGACGTTCGATTTCATCGGGGCTCCGGAAAGCGGGGAGTGAATGGCTCGGAGGTGCCGGGCAGCGCCCGGGTGGAAAGGATCTCGTCTTCGACGACCGCCCCGAGACGGTCGGCCAGGTGGGCAAGGGCCCGCCGGCGCCGGCGAGACAGGGTGGAATAGATCGCCCGGCCGGTGCCGTAGGTGGCGAGGAGCCAGAGCGGAGCGACTACCGCCATCAGCGCCGGATTCGCCAGCACCCCGGCCACTGTGCCGGAGAGGACGCCCATCCCCGCCCCGCCCATGCCGCCCCCGATCGGCCCGTAGACCATCCCGATCAGCGGGGTCAGGTTTTCGTGGATCAGGATCCGGGTCCGGCCCGCGCGCACACTGACCGTGACCTCGAGATTGCGGTTGGACGGGTTCTTCCCCATGGACCAGGCGAAGGAGCGCCCCAGCTGGCTCACCTGGCCCGAGGTACCCAGAACCTGGCGGATCTCCTCGACCACGTAGAGAAACGAAGTCTCGGGCAACTCGCCTTCGACCATCCGCTCGACCAGAATGCGGGTTGGGCCGCCGGCCCAGCGGTTGTCACCGGTTGGGACGGCCGGCGTTCCGGACCCGGCGGTGCGCGGTCCTGCGGCGCGGGCGGCGGAGCGCACCAGCTCGGGCGAGATCCCCACTTCGGCGCCCAGCGCCTCGACCCCGCCCAGGGTCATCGTGCTGGTGGGATCGCTGGCTTCGAGCAGCGCTGCGCGCTTGACGATCTCCACTGCTTCCTCGGAGCGATATTTTCGCCGGGGCGGAATCCCCCGGAGCTCTTCCAGCAGGCCGGCCGGCGACTCGGTGCGCTGGTCCTGGCGAATGGCGAGGGCACGGACCAGGGCGGCTTCCACCGCGGCTCCGCTCTGGGCCAGCCGGGTCCGGTGCAGGGCCGAAGCTTCGAGGAATCGTCCCGCGCGCACCGCGTCCTCGGTGGGCCAGCGGCCCGGCACTTCGCCCACCAGCATCTCGTAGATCACCGCGGCAAGGCTGTAGACGTCGGTGCGGACGTCGAGATCGGTCATCCCCGCCGCCTGCTCCGGACTCATGTAGCCGGGGGTGCCCAGGGAGAACCCGGTCCGGGTCAGGTGCCGGGCTTCGGAGGCGGAGCTCACCGCCTTGGCGATCCCGAAATCGCCCACGATCGGGTGGCCCTGGGAGAAGAGGATGTTCTCGGGCTTGATGTCCCGGTGGAGAATCCCCATGCCGTGGGCGTAGCTCAGCGCATCGGCCACCGGGCCGGCGATCGCGAGCGCGTGGGGCAGGTCGACATGGCCGCGATCCAGCAGCTGCTGGCGGAGCGAGCCGCCGCTGATGTAGGGCATCACGTAGTAGAGGAACTCGCCGGCTTCGCCGGAATCGTGCAGCGGCAGGATGTGGGGGTGGGTGAGCTGGGCGACGATCTGGATCTCCTTGAGAAACCGCTCCGCGCCGATGGTCGCGGAGAGCTCCGACCGCAGCACCTTGAGCGCCACCACCCGCTGGTGTTTCCGGTCATGGGCGAGATAGACCGTCGCCATCCCGCCGCGGCCGAGGAGCCCGCGGAGCTCATAGCGTTCCTCGAGAGCGGCGACGAGCTCCGCCGGGATATCGGTGGGCACGGGGAGAATATGACGCCACTGGACGAATGCGGCCAGCAACGCCCTGTACTTCCGCAGTGAAGCTGATAGTGTTGGACCAGGATGGAACCCTCTCGAACGACCACACTCCGTCTGTTCCTGCTTGGGAGCGTCATCGCTCCCTGCACCGGTACGGCGCAAACCCCGGACGATGGCCAGTGGGTCATGCCGGGCAAGGATTACGCCTCGACCCGCTACAGCGGCCTGACCCAGCTCACCCCGGCCAACGTGGCGCGGCTCAGGCCGGTCTGGACCTTTTCCACCGGGGTCCTGAGGGGACACGAAGGCCAGCCTCTGGTCGTGAATAACACGATGTACGTGGTAACCCCCTACCCCAACGTCCTCTACGCCTTCGACCTGACCCAGCCCGACTATCCGCTGAAGTGGAAGTACCGCCCCATGGTCGATCCGAACGCCCTCGGGATGGCATGCTGCGACGCGATCAATCGCGGGGCGTTCTACGCCGACGGCAAGATCGTCTACAACCTCCTGGATGGTCATACCGTTGCCGTGGATGCCGTCACCGGCCGGGAGATCTGGAACGTGAAAGTTGCCGATCTGTCGGAGGGAGAAACCACCCCGATGGCGCCGATGGTGGTGCGCAATCGGGTGCTGGTGGGTCCCTCCGGTGGAGAGTTCGGCATTCACGGATGGCTCAAGGCGCTGGACCTTGCGACCGGCAACCTGGCCTGGATGGCGCGCAACGTCGGCCCGGACCGCGACATCCTGGCTCGCCCCGGGACGTTCAAGCCGTTCTACGACCGAGGCACGGATCTCGGGCTCTCGACCTGGTCCGGCGATACCTGGAAGATCGGCGGAGCGCCGGTGTGGGGCTGGCTCTCCTACGACGCCGAGCTCGACCTGGTGTATTTCGGGGTCGGCAATCCCGGGCCCTACAATCCCGAGCAGCGGCTCGGCGACAACAAGTGGACCAACAGCGTCCTGGCCCGGCGCCCCGGCGACGGCTCGCTGATCTGGGCCTACCAGTTCACTCCCCATGACAACTGGGATTACGACTCGAACGCCGAAATGATCCTGGTCGACCTCGCCATCAAGGGGCGGGTGCGCAAGGTGCTGGTGCACTTCGACAAGAACGGGTTTGCCTACACCATCGATCGTACCAACGGGGAAGTGCTCGTTGCCGAGCCGTATGCGCACGTCAACTGGGCCCGCCGCATCGATCTCACCTCGGGCCGGCCGGTGATCGACACCGCCAAATTCACCGGGAGCACGCGCCGCAACGTCAAGTACATCTGTCCCAGCCTGGAGGGCGGCAAGAGCCCGGTGTCTCCCGCAGCGTATTCCCCTCGAACCGGCTGGTTCTACGTCTCGACGGTCAACCTGTGCATGGACTTCAACGCCGAGCAGCGTGCCCGGATTCGAGGAACTCCGTTCATCGGAGCCAGCACGCCCTATGTCGCCGGGCCGGGTGGGCACATGGGGGGCTTCATGACCTGGGACGCGGTGAGAGGGCGGAAGGTGTGGGACATCAAGGAAAAGTATCCGGTGTGGAGCGGCGTGGTGGTGACCGCGGGCGACGTGGCGTTCTATGGCACCCTGGACGGCTGGCTCAAGGCGGTGAACGCGCGCACCGGCGCGCCGCTCTGGAAATTCAAGGTCGGGTCCGGCATCGTGGGCGCGCCGATCACCTATCGCGGCCCCGACGGCCGGCAGTACGTGGCGGTCTATTCGGGCATCGGCGGTGACTGGGCGCTGCTCTCCGGGGATGTGCGTTCCGACGATCCCACGGACGTTCGGGACCCGGCCGACTTCATCCACGATCTGGGCCGCTACACCAGCGGTGGCGGCATGGTCTGGGTCTTCGCGCTGTGAGACGCTTGGCGCGCGTGGGACTAGTGCTTGCCGCGGCCTGCGGTGCGAGGCAGCCCGACGGTGCGACGATCGCCGACTCGGCGGCGGCTCCGCTCTCGGTGCGCTATGACCAGCACGTCCTGGCCGGCGGCACGGCCCCGCGCGGAGCCAGCGCGTCGAATCCGTTCGCCGGAGACGAGAAGTCGGCCGCGGAGGGCAAGCTGCTCTTCAGTTCGATGA
>DATFGC010000318.1:0-6053 GCA_035249765.1 Gemmatimonadales bacterium
ACCCGCCTCGATAGAGGCGGGCCGCTTCGGCCGTCTCGCCCGCCGCCAGCGCGCGCTGGAACTCGGCGGCATCGCACCAGATCAGCGACCGGTCGAGCCCGATCTCCTCTTCCCCGCGATTCTGGATGACCCGATCACCCAACTCCCGCCGCAGGAACCGCAAGGCCTGACGCAGAGATCCTCGCGCGTGCTCCTGATCCTGCTCGGGCCACAGCAGCGCGGCCACCACATCCCGGCGGCAGAACCCGGGAGCCGGTGCGAGCCCGAGGTAGGCGAGCAGCGCCAGGCGTTTCGGCTGGGCCAGCACCGCATTCCTGGTCCGGCCCTCGTCGTCCCGCAAATCGAGCCCGCCCAAGAGCCGCAACTCGAGCATACCATCTCCGGCAGAGGCCTTTCACGGCGAAATCACGGGCCCGTCGCGCGTCGGTCACGCCCCGGATGCAAGGTGGAGAATGTAGCTCACGCCCCAACCTTTTCCACTTTGCTCGGGAGGTCGTTCAGATGCTTCGGAAGCTCGCAGTACTGGGAGTCGCCGCCGCCTTCGCTACGGGGTGCGGCACCGCCGACTCGTTCGAGGCCACCGCCCCCTCGCTGGCCGCAGCTCCCTGGGGTCCGGAGACGCCGCATTTCAACCTGGAGGTGATCCTCCGGAATGACGCGGGAGGGTTCGGTCAGGTGAAATTCCGGCAGCCTAACGATGCCGACCTGATCATCTATCTCGACACCTGGGTTCGGGGTCTTACACCCAACACCAGCTACCAGCTCCAGCGCGCGGTGGACGCTAACGTGGACGACGACTGCACCAGCGCGTCCTGGCTGACCCTGGGCAAGGGCGCGGTGGCGCAGGCGATTCTGACCGATGAGACCGGCACGGGACGGGAGGATCTGTTCCGGAGTGTCGCGGCATTCCCGGTGGGCAGCACCTTCGATATTCACTTCCGGGTGATCGAAGCGGGGTCGGGAGCGGTGGCGCTGACCAGTGAATGCTACCAGTTCACCATCAGCCAGTAACCGGGAAAAGTGAGACGGGGGAAGCACCGTCGGGGGGTACTTGCCACGTCTCTCGTCTCTCCGCTCACGGCCTCAGGCGCCCGCCCCGTGGCACTTCTTGTACTTCTTCCCGCTCCCGCAGGGGCAGGGGTCGTTGCGGCCCACCGCCGGAAGCCCGCCGGCGCCGGACGAGGGGCCCAGCTTCCCCAGCGAGGTCTCCACCCTGGGGGGCGGTCCTCCCATCGGACCGCTCAGGGTCCGCGACGGACCGGCGAACAGCTCGTCGGCGCCGCTCCGCGGGGTCGGGATCGGCGGCGGAGGCGGCGCGGGCCGGGGCGGCTCGGCGCTGACCTGGATCTTGAGATACCGCTCGGTGAAGGTGGCCTGGATGTCCTTCATCAGGTCCTCGAACATCTCGTAGGCTTCCTTCTTGTACTCCACCAGCGGGTCCTTCTGCCCGTAGGCCCGGTACTGGATCGCGTTGCGGAGCTGGTCCAGGTCGTACAGGTGGTCCTTCCACTTCTCGTCGATCACCGAGAGCATCACCTGAGACAGCACCTGCTGGTCCACGTCGGCGATCCCGATCTTCCGACCGAACTCCTGGAGGTAGTCCACCTTGCGGTGAAACGCCGCCTCGCCCTCCGCCTGAGCCGCCGCCACCACGGCCGCCAGGTCGCGGGTCTCCACCGCGGAGGCGATCGGGTCGGGCGCGACCAGGAACTGGAGAGTGAGGGCGTCGATCAGCGCCCGGCGGTCCCAGTCCTCCGGCCGCTCGAACTCGGCCAGGAACTTCCGCACCACCTGGTCCAGCGCGCTGGCGATCATCTGACGCGCCTCGGCCTTGAGCTCCTCGCCCCGCTCCAGCGCGAAGAGCCGGAGCGAGTAGGCCACCTCGCGCTGCTGGTTCATCACATCGTCATACTCCAGCAGCCGCTTCCGGGACTGGAAGTTCTGGAGCTCGACCCGCTTCTGGGCCGACTCGATCGCCTTCATCACCAGCATGCCGGAGATGACCTCGCCCTCTTCGGCGCCGGTCTTGTCCATGTAGCGGGCAATCCGGTCCGACCCGAACAGCCGCATCAGGTCGTCTTCCAGCGACAGGAAGAACAGCGAGGCCCCCGGATCGCCCTGGCGCCCCGAGCGGCCCCGCAGCTGCCGGTCGATCCGGCGCGACTCGTGCCGCTCGGTGCCCAGGATCTGCAGTCCCGCTTCCGGGGTGGTGAGATCGAGGTCCTTGCCGAGTTTGATGTCGGTGCCCCGGCCGGCCATGTTGGTCGCGATGGTGATGGCGCCCTTCTGCCCCGCTCCGGCCACGATCTCGGCTTCCCGCTCGTGGTACTTGGCGTTGAGCACCTCGTGCCGCAGCCCCCGCCGCTTGAGCATCTTCGACAGGGTCTCCGACACCTCCACCGAGGTGGTGCCGATCAGGATCGGGAGCCCGAGGCCGTGCAGCCGCTCGATCTCGTCGTTGACGGCGTTGTACTTCTCCCGGCGGGACTTGTAGATCCGGTCGGTGTGATCGGTCCGCCGGATCGGCCGGTTGGTCGGGATCACCGCCACCTCGAGCCCGTAGATGGAGTAGAACTCCGACTCTTCGGTCTCGGCGGTGCCGGTCATGCCGGCCAGCTTGTCGAACATCCGGAAGTAGTTCTGGATGGTGATGGTGGCCAGGGTCTGGGTCTCGCCCTTGATCTGGACCCGCTCCTTGGCCTCCACCGCCTGGTGCAGTCCGTCGGCCCACCGGCGTCCGTCCAGCACCCGGCCGGTGAACTCGTCCACGATCTTGACCTGGTTGTCCTGCACCAGGTAGTCCACGTCCTTCTCGTAGAGGGCATGGGCCTGCAGCAGCTTGTGGATGATGTGCAGCTTCTCGCTCTTGGCGGCGTATTCGGCCTCCACCTGCTGCCGCGCGGCCAGCTTCTCGGGCACCCCCAGGCTGGCGTCGCGCTCGATCGCGTGCACCGCCTCCGAGATGTCCGGCACCAGAAACAGCGTGGGATCGTCGGGCGACAGCGCCGCCGCCCCCTGGTCGGTGAGGTGCACCGAGTGGCCCTTCTCGTCCAGGACGAAGAACAGCGCCTCCTCGAGGCCCCGCATCTTCTGCTGCCGGGAGGGCTGCTTGCGGTCGGCGATGTAGTCCAGCTCGGCCCGCTGCACCAGCTGCTTGACTCCGGTTTCGTTGAGCAGCTTGAGCAGCTTCTTGTTCTTGGGCATGCCCAGGCGGGCCTGGAACAGCTTGACCGCGGCCTCCTCCTTGGTCTTGTCGTCGGCCAGGAGCGGCTCGGCCTCGGCGATGAGCTGGTTCGCCACCGCGGTCTGGCGCCGCACCAGCTCGGAGACCGGGCGGTCGTACAGGGTGTACTTCTCGTCGCCCTCGTTGCCGACCGGGCCGCTGATGATCAGCGGGGTCCGGGCTTCGTCGATCAGGATGGAGTCCACCTCGTCCACGATCGCGTAGGCATGCTCCCGCTGGACCCGCTGGTCCAGGGAGAACACCATGTTGTCGCGCAGGTAGTCGAAGCCGAACTCGTTGTTGGTGCCGTAGGTGATGTCGGCGTTGTAGGCGTCCCGCCGGGCCGGGCTGGAGGGCTCGGTGTCGTCGATGCACCCCACCGTAAGGCCCAGGTACTTGTAGACGTGGCCCATCCACTGGGAGTCCCGGCGGGCCAGGTAGTTGTTGACCGTGACGAGATGAGACCCCCGCCCCGCCAGCGCGTTGAGGTAGAGCGGCAGGGTGGCCACCAGGGTCTTGCCTTCGCCGGTGGCCATTTCGGCGATCCGGCCGCGGTGCAGCTCGATCCCGCCGATGAGCTGGACGTCGTAGGGGACCATGTCCCAGGTCAGCTCGTGTCCGGTCACCATCACCGGCGTGCCCATGAGGCGGCGGCAGGCTTCCCGCACCGTCGCGAAGGCCTCGGGGAGCAGATCGTCCAGCACGGCCTTGAGCGCCTTCTTGTAATCCCGCTCCAGCTGGTGGGCCTTCTCCTCCAGCTGGACCCGCTCGGCCGGATCCTCGCAGTGGTGCTTGGCCTGCCGCACCGCGTCGAGCTCCTGCTTGAGGCTCCCGGTCTGCTCCGCGATCCGGACCCGGAACCGCGCCGTCTGTCCCTTGAGCTCCTCCTCGCTCAGATCGCGGAGCAGCTCCTCCTGGCGATGGATGGCTTCCACCAGCGGGGTGAGCCGCTTCACCTCGCGCTCCTGGCGGCTGCCGAACACCTTCGAGACCAGTGTCTTGATCATCCGTTCCTATTCTTCCTCATACAGCCGGTGGGCGGCAATGTACTCGGCCACCGCATCCGGCACCCAGTAACGGATCGAGCGTCCGCGGCGCACCCGCTCGCGGATCTCGGTCGATGAAATGTCCACCCGCGGAACCGCGGTCGATCCCGCCCCCGCGCCCTCCCGGTCGAAGACTTCGACCCGGGCCAGCGCCGGGATCGCCTCGGCCTCGCGCCACCGGGGCAGCTCGGCGGCGGCGTCGGCGCCCAGCAGCAGCACCAGCTCGGCCCCGGGCAGCCCGGCCCGGAGCGCCCGCAGCGAGTCCACGGTGTAGGAGGGCCCTTCCCGGTCCAGCTCGGAGCAGTCTGCCCGGAGCCGTGGATCGTCGCCCACCCCGAGCCGCACCATTTCGGCCCGGTCCGCGGCCGCTGCGCCATGTCCGTCCCGTTTGAGCGGCTGCGCCCGTGCCACCATCATCCGCACCTGATCGAGCTCCAGCGCATCCGCGAGGCTGGCCGCCGCGATCAGGTGGCCGTGATGGATCGGATCGAACGAGCCGCCGAAGACCCCGATACGCACCTATCGGCCGGCCTCCGCGCCGGGGGCCGCCGTCGGGCAGAGCCGCCGGGGCCCGGTCGGCGCGGGATGGTACTGCGCGATGTAGGCGCAGGTTTCCTTGAGATCCTCCTGGTAATTCAGCCTCTGGTAGACGAGGACCAGCCGCTCCAGCGCCTCCGGCACCACTGAGGTCCTGGGATAATTTGCGATGAGCCCGCGGAACAGCAGAATGGCCGAATCGTACGCCTTGTACTTGAAGTAGAAGAGCGCGTTCTTGTACTCCTTCTGGGCGAACTTCTCCGCCAGCTCGTTAATCCGGAGCACGGCCCGCCGGGCTGCCGGGGTCCCCTCATACCGGCTGATCACTTCCTGATACACGGTGCGCGCCGTCTCCCCGTAGGTGGGGTCGAGTTCGGGCCGCCGCCACAGATCGAGATAGGCGTCCCCGGCGCGGAGCAGCGCGTCGGGCGCCAGCGGATCGTCGGGCCGCTCATCCGCGATCCGGCGGAATTCCCGCACCGCCTGGAGCGGATTCCCCTGGGCGAACAGAATCTCCGCCAGGTAGAAGTGGAGCCGGAGGTACCGCGGGTCGGCGGGAGGCAGCAGCGGGGTGGCCCGGTCGAGGTGTTTCTGCGCCTCGGACCAGTCTCCCCGGTTGAAGGCCGCTTCAGCCAGCGCCCAGACCGAATCCACCGGCACCGGCACCGGGGCCGGCGCCTGGGCGGGCGATTGGCGCCCGCAGCCCGGCACCGCGAGGAGGATCGTCAGGATCATCGCGCGGGACAGTGTCATCGAGTCCGGCCTTCCGTCGGGTTAGGCGATGCCACGCCCAGCGCATTCAGCTTGTTGGTGGCCATCTTCACCAGGGAATCGGGAGCGCCGGCGGCGGAGATCACGCTCTGCCACGCCAGCGCCGCGCCGAGCACGTCCCCCTGGCCCAGCCGGGCGTCTCCCAGCCCTACGGATGCGCGCCAGCCCCACGCCGACGCACCCGCGGCGGTCACCGCCTCCTCGAACCAGCGCTCCGCCGCTTCGGGCTGCTGGGTCGCCAGGGCGTCGAGGCCGAGCCGGACCGCGCACACGCTCATGGCCTGCGCCGCGGTCCGGCGGAGTCCGTTGTCCCGGGTGCGCCGCAGGACGGTCTTGAAGGTCCCCGAGGCGCTCTCACAATCGGTGGTGACCCGTTGCGCGGCGCCGACCGCGACCAGCAGGGAATCGACGGTGCGGCTGTCCCGCGCCGACGCCAGCGCCGCGGGCAGCACGCCCAGCGCCTCGGTGGCCGGCAG
>DATFGC010000319.1:0-4324 GCA_035249765.1 Gemmatimonadales bacterium
GCGGGGCGTGCGGCACGGTCAGAGCCAGTAACGTCCGGTGCCGGACTACCACTTCGAAGAGTACGTCTACCTCGCGGGACTCACCCACAAGACCGCGGTGATCGCGTGGGGCGGGTTCTTTTTCCGGGTGCGCGACAACGCCACCGGCTTCAAGCTGGTGGACGACGGCGATCTCGACCACGTCTTTCCGCCCCGGGACGAAACTATCGGCGAGCGGTCCCGGAGCTATGGCCCCGCCCTGGTGACCCTCTACGACGCCCTGAGCGGAGAGCTGTGCCAGACCGGGGTGGCGACCCTGGCGAACCATGTCGAATTCACGGAGCTCCGCTCCGACACCGTGTACCGCTATGAAGTGCAGGTCAACGGGAGACCGTGGGCGGAGGGCGTGTTGCGGGACTGGGGCGTGGATGCCGAGGGCCGGGTCGGACTGCTGGCATCGGGACGGAAGTACGACAACCGGTTTCGCACCCTGCCCCACCCCACCGAGCCGGCCGGGGTGACTTTCGCGGTCATTGGCGACTTCGGGACCGGGGTGCGGAAGCCGTCGAAGCCCAATAGCCGGCAGCGGGAAGTGGCGGCGGCGCTCGAAACGGCGGTGGAGGCGGAGGGCGTCCAGCTGATTCTGACTACCGGCGACAACGTCTATGCTCAGCGCAAGCTGCTGGGACTCGCCATCGGCGGCCAGGGCGACGAGGATGACGACTGGTTCTTTACCTACTACCAGCCCTATCGCTACGTCATCAACCGGGTGCCGGTCTTTCCCTCCGTGGGCAACCACGATTCGGGCGAAACCGAATTCGTCAACGACGACCGGGAGCAGGTCTACGACAACTTCTACCTCAAGACCCGGTTCGCCGTCGAGGCGGTAGCGGGCCGGGCTTCACTGGCACCGGGGCTGTTCTACCGGTTCCGCTGCGGCCGGGATGTCGAGTTTATCGCGGTGGATTCTTCCAAGGCTTCGATCGTATCCGGGCACCGCTACTTCATGGACCGGGACAATCAGGCCTTCCTGGCGGGAGCGTTCGGGCCCGACGGACCGGAGCAGCCGCGCTGGCGGCTGCCGTTCTTTCATCATCCCCCCTATACCGCCGGGCCGAACCACAACAATTCTGCTTCGGTCATCGACAGTCTGGTGATGCCCTGGCTGATCCCCGCCGGGGTGCGGGCGGCCTTCTGCGGTCACGAGCACAATTTCCAGCATGTCGAAGCGGCCGGCATCCACTACTTCGTGACCGGCGGCGCCGGCAAGGTCGCGGTAGAGCGGCCTCGGCGACAGAGGTTCGAGACGGCCATGGTGCGGGCCTGGGCCGGAAGCGCGCACTTTCTGCTGGTGCGCATCTCGGACAATGAGCTGGTCGTCCGGCCCATTGCCCCCGGTTTGGGCGGGGCACTGGAGGACCTTCCGCTGACCGACCCGGACGGAATCCCGGTGCCCACACCCATCAGGGTCACTGCTTCCTGAGCGACCCGGCTTCGGTATCAAGGATCCCGTTCCCCTTGATGGCGAGCGCCAGGGCCTCCCCGGCCGGGATCCCGGGAGGAGCAAGGAAGACGCTGTCACCCCGGATGGTATAAACCATGGGCAGGGGGCCCGGAGTCCCGTCGGCATTCAGGACCTGCCCATCCTTGAGCTCGAAGGCGAATGCTCCGGTCGAGGTGTTGTAGTACTTGCCCTCGATCCCGCCGCCGGAACACGCGGCAGCGGCACCGGCCAGAAGGAAGGACGCAACGAGAGCGCGGGCGGAGTGAAGGCTGGGCATGGCGGGCTCCGGACCAGGGTGAGCGAGCGAGGGCACCGATCATCATTGCGCCCGAATCGCCCCAAACCCGTCACTTCGCGACCGGCGGTGTTGCGGCCCGCTAGGCCAGGCCGTAGACCGGCAGCAGCGCGCCCGAGGTCAGCTGGTTTTCCGGAGACGCCAGCCACAGGATGGCGGCGGCAAGCTGGTCCGGCCTGGGCCACTTGGAGGGATCGGCCTTGGGCATGGCGGTCCGATTGGCCGGGGTATCGATGATCGACGGCAGCACCGCGTTGACCAGGATGCCGTCGCTCCTGGTTTCGATCGCCAGGGAACGGGTCAGCGCCGCCACCCCCGCCTTGGCCACCGAATAGGCGATCGATCCCCCGACCGGAACCTCCACCACCCGCGCGGCCACGTTCACGATCCGCCCGCCGCCGCCGGCGCGCAGCGCCTTCACCGCCTCCCGGCAGCAGAGGAAGGCGGTGACCAGGTTGAGCTCGATTTGCCTGTCGAAGTCGGCGCGGGTGGTCTCGGCGATCGGCTTGGCCTGGTATCCTCCGGCCAGGTGCACCGAGCCCCAGAGCGGCGGCAGGCCCCCAAAGTAGCCCGACACCGCGCGCTCGTCGGTCAGGTTGACGTTCCCGGTGAGCAGGACACCGGGCGCCGGCTGGGTGACGACCGGCCCCAGGATCGGCAGGTGGCAGACCGCGCCGGCGGTGTGAAACGCCTGCACCACCGCCTGGCCGAGGGCCCCGTCGCCGCCGGTGATGACGATGTTCTTTCCGGAAAGGCTCGAGGCCATGCGACCAGGGACTCCCTTGAATCAGGGTGTGAGCGCTTCGCGCTTCAGGGTGACCACGTCATTCCAGTTCAGCAGCGAATTGAACACCATGTTGAACTCGCCGTGGTTCTGCCACCGGTAAATCGGGTTGTTGGAAAACAGGAGGACCCGTCCCTGCCCGTGATGAGCCCGGGGAATGTCCACCGCGAAGGGCTTGAGCTTGAGCGAATCGGCGCCCTCCATCAGTCCCGAGATCACCGAGGCGGTGCCGCCCACGTAGCGGGCCAGGACGTTGTCCTCGTCGGCGATCCCGACCCGGAAGGGCTGCCCGCCGACGTACTTGACCGGGATGGTCTTTCCGGCGTAGCCGTAGAACACCGGGTGCTCCGTCCGGAGGATCTCCCCCTGTACCAGGGGCCGCTGGGCCCGAAGCCCCGGCACCGCCACCTTTTCCACCGTGCCGGCCCAGCCGAATTCGATCGGCAGCCGGGCCGCATCGCCGATCGCAATCAGGGTCCCGCCGGCCTCGAGAAAGGCCCCGATGGCGTCTACGCCCCTCTGCCCGAACCCTCCGGTGATGTCGGGCGTCGCGCCGTACATCCCGAGGAACTTGTACTTGTCGCTCCTGAGATAGGGGACCGGCTTGGCGTTGGGCTTGGCCATCACCGAGCGCTTGCTCAGGTTCTGCTCGGCGGTGAGGATCACGTCGTACTTCGAGCGCAGGTTCCCCTCGACCAGCTGCTCCTTGTAGATCAGGTCGTAGGGAACCTCGAACTCGTCGAAGGTGAGCCGGTACCAGCCCAGGTTCTGGGTTCCGGTCCACTGGGAGTAGATCGCGATCCGGGGGAGGTCGGCCTCGTGCATCGGGACCGAGGGCACCTCCGACAGGGCGGCACCGGTGAGACCGAGCTCCACCGCGGCGGCCCGGACCGCGGCAGCCTGGTCCGCATCGGCAATGACGAACGACCCCGCCGGGAACTCGACCTTGTCCACCGTGAAGGCTTTCTCGGCGATCTTCATCGGGACCTGCTTCAGCCGGTACCGGAAGGTGATCATGTTGTTGGAGCCGGTATGCGCTACGGCGATGCCGGCCGAGCCGCTCCCGGCGATGCTGCCCCGGGCCGCCGCGGTGGTCACCGGGGTGGTCGCGACGTTGAGAATCGCGGAATCGGCCACTTCCACCACGGTGAGCCCCATGGCGGGGCCCATGGTCCACCCGCTGTCGTCGTAGGTGCGGAGGTTCGGGTCTGGATACATCTGACGCTCGAGCAGGTTCTTCGCCAGACGCCCATACGGCTGATCGCGCTTGACCACGTACGAACCCGCCGGGAAAGTCCCATCGGCCGTCTTGATCTCAGCGACTGCCCTGCCGATTTCGATGCGCTGGATGCGGAGGATGTTCACGAGCTCGGCGACGCGCGTCATGTCGCGCTGGACCGGGATCACGAACCCGTGCGGCGGCTCGTTCTTTCCGGCGTCGATCGAGTTCTGCGTCTTCTTATAAAAGTTCTCGAGAAGGAGGTTCGGGAACATCGACGTGAGCTGCAGTGCGCTGAGCACACCGGTCTGCATGTAGTTCGTGTTGTTGCGCCGCGAGAAGTTGGCGGTCGCGCCTGGAGGAATCGGAAGCCCGCGATACCATTCGCGTTGCTGGCCCCCGCCCCGTCCAGATGCGGGTCCGGCCGCCGCGCCGCGTCCACCGCCCTGGCCCTCGCCAGCCTCTGCGCCGGCCCGTCCTCCGCGGCCTGCCCCAGCTTCTAAGTCGGCCGTCCCGCCTCCACGGCCTGCACCAGCCTCTCCC